>JAVKTQ010000018.1 GCA_031460455.1 Sporomusaceae bacterium | reverse complement strand
TGACGCCGCTTGAACAACGACGTCAGTCTGCGTAATTTCATGAAATCCTGCGATAGGCCTCTTTATTCGTGTCTATTGGATAGGGTTCAGTCCATAGAAGGCTCCAGATGCAAGGCGCACCGGAAGAGCGCGCCGCGCCGCGTACCCGGAAGTACGCAAGCAAGCGCTCTGAGGAGCAACGCCGCAGATGGGGCCTTATGGGCGGCCGCAGCTAGACGTTGAAGCGGAAGTGG
The DNA here is from genome assembly GCA_031460455.1 of Sporomusaceae bacterium. Classification (NCBI taxonomy): domain Bacteria; kingdom Bacillati; phylum Bacillota; class Negativicutes; order Selenomonadales; family Sporomusaceae; species Sporomusaceae bacterium. The sequence goes on along the minus strand of JAVKTQ010000018.1, from coordinate 69,286 downwards.
ACGACATCGCCGTCCTGCATAATATACTCTTTCCCTTCCAGGCGGACCAATCCTTTGTCCTTGGCGGCGTTGAAGCTGCCGGAGGCCATGAGGTCGGTGTAGGCGACGAGCTCGGCCCGGATAAAGCCGCGCTCGATGTCGCTGTGGATTTTGCCGGCCGCTTTCTGGGCCTTGGTGCCGCGGCTGATGGTCCAGGCCCGCACCTCGGGCTCGCCGGCGGTGAGGAAGGTGATGAGGCCGAGGAGTTTGTAGCTGGCGCGGATGACTTTGTCGAGGCTGGCTTCGCTTAGGCCCATTTCGGCCAGGAAGGTGGCGGCTTCTTCGTCGGACAGTTCGGCGATTTCGGCTTCAAGCTTGGCGCAGACGGCGATGGCTTCCGCCCCTGCCTTGGCGGCGTATTCCTTGACGGCGCGGACATGGGGGCTGGCGTCGGGGTCGGCGGCGTCGGCTTCGCTGATGTTGGCGACAAAGAGGATGGGTTTGAGGGTGAGGAGGTTGAGCTCGCGCACGAGAGCAATCTCGTCTTCGCCGCCGATTACCTGTCGGGCGGGGATGATTTCTTCGAGGGACGCCTTGAGGCGGGCGGCTAGTTCAAGTTCGTCCTGGGCCCGCTTGTCGCCGCTTTTGGCCATTTTTTGCAGCCGCTCGGCGCGTTTTTCGAGGGTCTCGATGTCGGCGAGGCAGAGTTCGGTATTGAGGATTTCGATATCGGCGAGCGGGTTGGGCTCGCTGTCGGCGTTCATGACGCCGGGGTCGGTGAAGCAGCGGACGACTTCGATGACGGCGTCGACTTGCCTGATGTGGGAGAGGAATTTGTTGCCGAGGCCGGCGCCCTTGGACGCGCCCTGGCCGAGGCCGGCGATGTCGACGAACTGCATTTTGGTGGGGGTGATCTTTTTGGGTTTGTACATGGCGGCGAGGGCGGCCAGCCGCGGGTCGGGCACGTCGACGACGCCGACGTTGGGCTCGATGGCCCCGGAGACAAAGCTGGAGACGGCTACCCCAGCCTTGGTCAAAGCGTTGAAGAGGGTGGTCTTGCCGACGTTGGGGAGGCCGAGTATGCCTACTTCAAGATTGGTGCTCATGTATATTCCACCTTAACTTCGGAGGCTGTCCGGATAGACAGCCTCTGCGTTTTTTTCTCAGTTAATTGTAGAATATCCCCACCAAGAATGCAATAGTCATTCGCCGACTGCTTTGGGGGCGCTGAGGCGGCGGATAGCGCAATTTTCCCGGCAGCGCGGGCAGGTGTCCATCGCCATCTCGTAGAGGCGCTTGTACTTGTCGCGCTCGCCGCAGAGGGTAGCGACGCTGGCGCCGGCCAGGCGGCGGTAGCGGTCGCGTTCGGCGGCGAGGCATTGGTAGCAGGGGGTTTCGATGGTGTACTTTCCGCATTCCGGACAGGTTGTGAGCATGTGGCATCCTCCTCTTATTTAGGGTGCAAGAAAGATACCTCACGCGGCCGCAGGCGGAAAACGACAAATGAAAACGCCTGGGCCGAAGGTATCCTGCCCAGGCGGTCGGCTGTCTGCAATACGGTTCCCTGTGGTTGATTCCACTAATCCGCCAGTCCCGTATTGGGGTATTCTGTTATGGCATTATTATAACCGGCGCGGACCGAGGACGTCAATAGCTTCAGCCGGCAGCTCACTTTTGCCCGTCCTGGCGGGGGACGATGTTTTTTACCGCTTTCTCGAATTTGGGGCGGGCGACCATGACCCGGCGGCCGCATCCGAGGCATTTGAGGCCGAAGTCGATGCCGGTGCGGGTTATTTCCCACTGGTCGGAGCCGCAGGGGTGGGCTTTTTTCATTTTGACGATGTCGCCTACTTCGTAGCGGACGATCATGCTTTCCCCTCCTGCCGGCCAGGCAGCAGCGGCAGCCCCGGCGCCGGAATGTTGGCCTGCTCGAACAGCACCTTGGCCTTGTGGCGGAAGGCGGTCTCGACTTTGATCTGTTCGAGAGGAACGGTTTTGGCGACGACCCGCACGATGACTTCGCCGGGGCGGAGATCGACGACGCCGATGACCTTCGGACCGTCCTGCACTTCGGGCATGCGGGCGATTTCGCGCGCCGCTTCGCCGAGCAGGGCGATGACTTTGTCGATGTCGGCCTCGTAGGCGATGGGGATGTTGATAACGGCCTGCATCTGGCCGCGGGTGTAGTTGCTGACACGGGAGATGGCGCCGTTGGGGATGATGTGGAGGACGCCGCTGGCGTCGCGCAGTTTGGTGACGCGGAAGGTCAGCTCTTCGACCGTGCCGGACATGGTGTCGCTGACGATGTAGTCGCCAACGGCAAACTGGTCTTCGAAGATGATGAAAAAGCCGGTGATGAAGTCCTTGACGAGCCCCTGGGCGCCGACGCCCAGAGCCAGGCCGATGACGCCCGCGCCGGCGATGATGGAGGTGGTGTCGATGCTGAATTCCTGCAGGATGAGGATGACGGCCAGAAAGCAGAGCGTGTAGCGGATGATGGTCTTGAGCAGGACGCTCAGGGTGCGGGCCCGTTTTTCTTCGAGGAACTTCTGCGTGCCGTCGGGGGGGTGGAAGAGGCGGTCGACGACCAGGCCGCTAAGACGGACGACTATGGCGGCGACGATGATTATGACGACGATGCGCGCGCCTTTGTACCCGAAGACGTACAGCAGGTCGGGTTTAAGGATGCTCTCCATGCTTATTCCTCGTATTCGCAGATTTTTTCCCACACGCGGGCGGACACGCGGCTGTAAAGTTTGCCCCAGCGGGCCGCGTTTGCGGCCAGGACGGCGAGGGCGGCCGCCTGGTCGTCGGCGGCGAGCTGCAGACTGTGGCCGCAGCTTAGGTCGATCTCGCGCGGGGTCGGACGGGCTATAGCCTTGATCCCGGCCCCGGCGAGGAGATGCTCGGCCCGAACGGCATCGTGGACGGAGAAGAAGGTGAACAGACGGTCGTATTGCTTATCCGTGTCAGTCACCTCACAGGGTGACGGCTTTGCCGGCGGCCAGCTGGTCGAGGATGGAGTACATGTTGGTGACGCCGCCGACCGCGAGTCGGTCTTTAAGCCCGAAGTAGTCGAGACAGGTGCCGCAGGACAGCACGGTAACGCCGGCGGCGGCGAGGGCGGCGAGGTGGTCGAGGACAGGCGAGCCGGCGACAGCGAGCCGGACGCCGCCGTTGATGAAGAGGATGGCATTGGGCAACGGCTGGCTTTCGCGGACAGTGTAGAAGAAGGATTTCGTGAGGATGGCGCCAAGTTCGTCGCTGCCGTGGCCGAGGGTGTCTTTTGTGATGAGGTAGACGGTGTTTCCGGCCGGGCGCTCGGCCTGGCCGCCGGCCGGCCCGCTGTGGCCGGCTGCGACGGGCGCGCCTTTGGTTATGCAGATGCGGTAGTTGCCGCCCTGCTCTTCGACGCTGACGCCGCAGCCGTTGGCGGCGGCGAATTTGACGACGTTTTCCTTGGCGGCGGCGTTGTCGACGAGGGTAATGACGACGCCGTCGGCGATGACGTCGAGCGCTTTTTTGGTGGCGATGAGCGGCTGCGGGCAGGCCAGGCCGCGGGCATCGATTTCAGTAGACATGGATTTCTCCTCTCCCTTGGGCGAGTATGTGGCCGATGCGGGCGGCATGGTTGACGCCCGCGAGCTTGAGGGCGGCCAGAAGGCCGTCGGCCTCGGCCGCAGGCAGGGCGAGCAGCAGACCGCCGGAGGTCTGCGGGTCGAAGCAGAGGTCGCGAAGGCGCTCGGGTACGCTGTCGGCGAAGCCTACGGATGTGAGGTAGCCGCGGTTTGTGTAGGCGCCGGCGGGGACGAGCCCCATGGCGGCAGCGTCGGCGGCGTCGGGCAATAGCGGCAAGGCGGCGCTGGCGACTTCGGCCCTTGTGCCGCTGGCAGAGGTCATTTCAAAAAGATGGCCGAGGAGGCCGAAGCCGGTGATGTCGGTGCAGGCGTGGATAGTGAAGCCGGCCGCGGCCTGAGCGGCTTTGGCGTTGAGGGTGGCCATTGTCTGGATGGAGGCGGCGACGCCGGCGGGGTAGAGGTCGGCCTTGGCGGCGGTGGCAAGGATGCCTGTGCCGAGGGGCTTGGTGAGGATTAGGGCGTCCCCCGGACGGGCGCCGGCATTTGTCCAGATTTTTTCGGGGTGGACAAGGCCGGTGACGCTGAGGCCGTATTTTGGCTCGGCGTCGTCGATGGTGTGGCCGCCGGCGATAACGGCGCCGGCTTCGGCGACTTTGTCCCAGCCGCCCCGCAATATGGCGGGGAGGGTGTCGCCGTCGAGGTCGCAGGCGGGGAAGGCGACGATGTTGAGCGCGGTGAGCGGCCGCCCGCCCATGGCATAGACGTCGCTGAGGGCGTTGGCGGCGGCAATCTGGCCGAAGGTGTAAGGGTCGTCGACAATCGGGGTGAAGAAGTCCACCGTCAGGATGAGGGCGGTGTGGTCGTCGAGCCGGTACACGCCGGCGTCGTCGGCGGTGGCGGTGCCGACCAATAGACGCGGATCGTTGCTTTGCGGCAGGTGGCGCAGCACGTGCGCCAGGGCCCCTGGCCCTATTTTGGCCGCTCAGCCGCCGCTTTTGGTGTATTGGGTAAGTTTGACCATTGTCTTCCCCTCCTTCCGGTGGGTTCGGTTAAGGCAATTATTGCCTCTCCCCACTGTTATTTATACCCGCAGGCGGTAAAATCCTTTTTCGTGTTCCGTGCATACAATGGTTGTAGTCGATTGGCAGGAGGCGGATAGGGTGGCGACTACTTCGACCGATGTTGTTTCCCAGACGATTATCGACACTATTCTTGCCGATGTGAATGCCATCGTGCCAACTTACATATCGCTGGTCAACGCCCACCGCCTGCTGGTCGGGTCGGCGGAAGAGACCAAACGCATCGGGGGGGTCACTCCCGACGCTGTCGCCCGGGCAATCGAGAGGTTCGACCGCAGCGGGGTGCTGATCGATATCCTCCTCGATCTGCTGTGCTGCAAGATCGCGTTCAGCAGCGAGTTTTTGGCCGTAACCTGCGCGCCGGTGGATATTTTCCGGCTGCTGGCCAACAGATTCGACGCGGCCGACGCGCCGCACATGGTCGCGGAGGAAATACTCGTGCTCGAGGTGGTGCGCCGGGCACAGGAACGCTTGCGAGGGGCAGGGGCGGTGCCGCCCTGCACGCCGCCGGGCGGGCCGCCGTACGATTTCGCGACCTCGTTCTTTACGCCGCCGCCCCCGCCGCCGCCGCCAATTCCGCCGGAACCGCCGTTCGCGCCGCCCTGCTTTGTACCTGTTTCCTGCGGGGAGGACGAGGGGGACGCCATATCCGAGGCAGTCGACGATACAGAGGAACTGCTGGCGGAAACCGAGAAAAAAACGCAGGTCCACGCTCCGCGCCGCGACTGCAACCCGATGCGGCCGCGCCGGCTGAAGAGATAAAGCGCGTCTGACGGCGCGCTTTTTGTTTGGGCAACCGTAGCTATTTGTCGGGGCAGGTGCAGGGCTCCAGGTGAATAGTCGCTTCGCACGGGGCGAGCCTCTCCTCCAGGGCGGCCTCGACTTCGTCGCAGACGGCGTGGGCGACGTCGAGGTGCATGTCGCGGCTGAGTATGAGATGGACGTCGATGAGCCGGAGGCTGCCCGACCGCCGTGTCCGCAGTTGGTGAAAGGCAAGGATGGCGGGGTGGGCGGCGAGGATGGCGGTGATTATTTCTTCTTCTTCCGGCGGCAGGCTGACGTCGGTAAGTTCGTAGAGGCTTTTCTTGGTCATGGTGTAGCCGGCTTTGAAGACAACGCCGGCGACGACGATGGCGATGGCCGGGTCGAGCCAGGCGAGGCCGGTAATTTTGATTACTACCAGGCCGGCCAGCACGCCGCCCGATGTCCAGATGTCGGCCCTGAGGTGGAGGGCGTCGGCTTCGAGAGCGTGGGAGCAGGTTTTGCGGGCGACCTTCATCAGCTTGTCGGAAACATACCAGTTGACGAGGATCGATACCGCCATCACGGCGATGCCGTATTCGAGATAGGCGGGCGCGTGGCCGACGGCAATCTTTTCGACCGCTTCGTAGATGATCCACAATGCGGCGACGATGATAAGGGCCGCTTCGATGGCGGCGGACAAGTTCTCTACTTTGCCATGGCCGTAGGCGTGGTGGGCGTCGGGCGGCTGAGCCGCCTTGCGGACGGCGTAGTAGGCGATGAGGGCGGCGATAAGATCGACGGCCGAGTGGGCGGCTTCAGACACGATGCTGACCGCACCGCCGGCCAGGCCGACGGCAAGCTTGATGACAACAAGCGCGCTATTGGAGATTATCGACAGCCGGGCGGTATTTTGTTTCAGGGTGTTGTGGTCCAAAAGAAAACCCTCCCGTAATAATATGCCCCGCGGCTGCCGGCAGCCGCAGCCAAAATAAAAAGCCTGTAGGACTTATGGTCCCACAGGCTTTGCCTGCTGCTTATCGCCCGGCCGCACCGGCTCCCGCCGGCCGCCTGATCCTATTCCATTATATTAGCACGCCGCAGGGATGGTGTAAATCCTTGGGGCATCAGTCGTTGCCGATCTGGACCACATGGGTGACGGGATAACCGATGGCGGCCAGCCGGTCGACGAGAACTTTGACGTCCTTGACGTCGGCGCGGATGACCATCTCGGCCCGGCCGTCTTCGGTGTTGTAGGTCGCCATGCTGAGGATGTTGATGCCTAACTCCTTGAAGACGGCGGCGATGTCGGCGAGAACGCCGACCTTGTCGTCAAATTCAAATGTCAGGCGGGTGCGTCCTTCCTTGAGCCCCATGACGTCGACGAGGCTTTTGAAGATGTCGGTCTCGGTGATGATGCCGGCGACCGAGCCGACGCTATTCAAGACCACCAGGCCGCCGATCTTGTGGGTGTACATCATGAGCGCCGCTTCTTCGATGGTGGCGCCGGCGCTTATGGTTATGACCGGCGATTTCATTATTTCCTTGACAAGCATTTTGGCCAGGAGGTGATTGATTTCGAAGACGGAGAGGGTGGTGGCCGGCGACGGCGCTACGGCGCGCAGGTCGCGGTCGGTTACTATGCCGACAAGTTTGCCGTCCTCGACAACGGGCACGCGGCGGAAGTTGTTGGTTTTCATGAGGTTGGTGGCGTCGGAAACCGTCATGGTCGGAGGAATAGTCACCGGATTGGGGGTCATCCGTTTGGAGACGAACATGGCCATCTCTCCTCGCTCTTTTTTGAAGTCGCGTTAGCCGCCGAGGTACGCCTTGCGGACCGCTTCGCTCTCGGACAGCTCCTTGGCGGTGCCGGAGAGGGTGATGCGCCCGGTTTCGAGCACATATGCCTTCTGGGCGACGGACAGCGCCATGTTGGCGTTCTGCTCGACCAGAAGGATGGTGGTGCCGCTGGCGTTTATTTCCTTAATGATAGCAAATATTTCTTTAACCAGCAATGGGGCGAGACCCATGGAGGGTTCGTCCATCAGCAGGAGGCGGGGGCGGCTCATGAGGGCGCGGCCCATAGCCAGCATTTGCTGCTCGCCGCCGGAAAGGGTGCCGGCGACCTGGCTTTTGCGCTCGCGGAGACGCGGGAAGCGTTTGAAGACGTTTTCGAGGTCTCCGGCGATGCCTTTGCTGTCGGAACGGATATAGGCGCCGAGCTCGAGGTTTTCGAGAACGGACATGTTGGCGAAAATGCGCCGCCCTTCCGGCACTTGCGAGATGCCCATCTTGACGATATCCTGGGCCGGCATCCCGGCAATGTTCTTGCCTTCGAAGGTTATCTGGCCGGTCCTGGGCTTCAGGAGGCCCGAGATGGTGCGGAGGGTGGTGCTTTTGCCGGCGCCGTTGGCGCCGATGAGGGTGACGATTTCGCCTTCGGGAACTTCCAGGCTGATGCCTTTGAGGGCGTGGATGGCGCCGTAGTATACGTTGATGTCGTCAATCTTAAGCATCAGTGCACCTCCTCGCCGAGGTAAGCCTCGATAACCCGCGGGTTGTTTTTGATTTCGGCCGGCGTGCCCTGGGCGATGATGCTGCCGTAGTCGAGAACGTAGATGCGTTCGCAGACGCCCATGACCAGGCTCATGTCATGCTCGATAAGGAGAATGGTAAGGCCGAACTCTTTGCGGATCCAGCGAATCATGTCCATGAGCTGCTGGGTTTCCTGGGGGTTCATGCCTGCAGCCGGTTCGTCGAGCAGGAGGAGTTTGGGTTGAGCGGCAAGAGCGCGGGCGATTTCGAGCCGGCGCTGTTCGCCGTAGGGAAGGTTTTTGGCGATTTCGTCCTTGCGGTGGGCAAGTTGGAAGATTTCCAGGAAGCGGAGGGCTTTCTTGTCGAGGTCTTCTTCTTCGCCGAAGTAGCGGCCGAGGCGGAAAACCGTTTCGAGGAGGCCGTATTTGACGTGGAAGTGATAGGCTATTTTGACGTTGTCGAGAACGGACAATTCGCTGAACAGGCGGATGTTCTGGAAGGTGCGGGCGACGCCGCGCTGGGTGATTTGGTAGGGCTTCAGGCCGACAACGCTTTTGCCGTCGAACTCGATTGCGCCTTCGGTGGGGTCGTAGACGCCGGTGAGGAGGTTAAAGGCGGTGGTTTTGCCGGCGCCGTTGGGGCCGATAAGGCCGACCAGTTCGCCCGGTTCGATGGCGATGTTGAAGGATGAGACGGCGCGCAGCCCGCCGAAGGATTTGGACAGGTTAGTTACCTTGAGTAGTGCCACGCCGTTCACCTCCCGTCAAGCGACCGAACATTTTGAGGCTGAGTTCCTTATTGCCGAACAGACCCTGCGGTCGGAACAGCATAAGGACGATGAGCAGGAGCGAGTAGATGACCATTCGCCATTCCGGCCATTCGGCGAAGAAGGCCGATACCCAGGTGAAGAAGATGGCGCCTACTATCGAGCCGCTCATGCTGCCGAGGCCGCCGAGAACGACCATCGTAAGGATGTCGAAGGAGCGCATGAAGGTGAAGGAGGCGGGGTGGGCGATGTAGGTGTAGTGGGAGAAGAGGGCCCCGGCGACGCCGGCGAAGGCCGCGCCAAGGGTGAACGCCATGACTTTGTATTTGGTGGTGTCGATACCCATGGCTTCGGCGGCGATTTCGTTCTCGCGGATGGAGATGCAGGCCCGGCCGTGGGTGGAGTTGACAAAGTTCTTAATGAAGAAGAGGACTAAGAGCATCAGGAAGAACGCCCAGGTGAAGTTGGTCAGCTTGGGGATGCCCATAAAGCCCGAGGCACCGCCGACGTAGGGGATATTGAGGATGGTTATGCGGATTATCTCCCCAAGGCCGAGGGTGGCGATAGCCAGGTAGTCGCCGGTTAGCCGCAGAGTGGGCAGGCCGATGATGAAGCCGAGAACGGCGGCCCCAAGGGCGCCGGCGACGATGCCGGCCGCCAGGGGAAGACCGAATTTGACGGTCATTATGGCGCCGACGTAGGCGCCGACGGCCATGAAGCCGGCATGGCCGATGGAGAACTGGCCGGTGATGCCGTTGATGAGGTTGAGGCTGGTGGCCAGGATTATATTAATACAGACATAGACGATGTTGCGCTCCCAGTAGTCCTGGATGAAACCGATCGATATGAGACTCTGGACTACGGCGTATATAACGATGCCAGCCGCCAGCATCAGGAGGTCGTTTTTCGTTTTTTCTCGCATGCCGGTCACCTACACTTTCTCCCGGACGTTCTTGCCGAGAAGGCCGGAGGGTCTGAAGAGAAGGATGAGGATCAGGATGCCGAAGGCCGCAGCGTCGCGGAAGGTGGAGGAGATGAAACCGCTTACCAGGGCTTCGACGACGCCCATGATGACCCCGCCCAGCATGGCGCCCGGGAGGATGCCTATGCCGCCGAGAACCGCGGCGACGAAGGCTTTAAGGCCCGGCATGATGCCCATGAGGGGGTCGATGGAGTTGTAGTAGATGCCGACGAGCACGCCGGCCGCGGCCGCCAGGGCGGAACCGATGGCGAACGTGAAGGAGATGACGCGGTCGACGTCGATGCCCATGAGGCGGGCGGCATCATTGTCGAAGGAAACGGCCCGCATTGCTTTGCCGATTTTGGTGCGGTGGACGATATAGGTCAGGATGGCCATGAGGATTAGGGAGACGGCAAGGATAATGATCTGGTAGCTGTTTATGACTACGCCGCCTATGTGATAGATGCCTGTGGGCAGAAGGGCGGGGAAGGTGCGCGGCTGGGGCGAAACGGCGAGCATGCCGCCGTACTCCAGAAAGAGGGAAACGCCGATGGCGGTGATAAGAACGGCGATTTTGGGCGCGTTTCTGAGCGGACGGTAAGCGAAGCGTTCGATGGCCACGCCAACCACGGCGGAGCCCACCATGGCGGCGATGAGGGCCGGGAAGAAGGACAGCTTGAGGACGGTGGTGGCGAAGAACGCCACGTAGGCGCCAAGCATGTAGATATCGCCGTGGGCGAAGTTTATGAGGCGGATTATGCCATAAACCATGGTGTAGCCGAGAGCGATAAGCGCGTAAATGCTGCCTAGAGAAATACCGTTCACCAACTGCTGGTAGAACTGCTGAAGGAATGAATCCATGCGTTCCCTCCTTATCATGGTTATTGTAGGCGCAGGACGCCCGAATACCGGTGCTGTCTGTCCGGACACGGACACATATATGGCCAAAGGTTTTCCCCCGCCGGGGCCAAGGGCCAACCGTTGATTTCAAGGTCATTATGCCATCAAGATGGCAGCTGCGGCCCGGAGGCCCGGCCCGCAAGTCGTCCTCAGAAACGACGGGGGCAGCCACCAGCCCGCGGCAGGCCGGCATCCGCCCCATATACACCCTTTTCAGTCCGTTGGTGGCGCACTTTTGTCCGCCTTTGGACCAAAATGTGTTACTCACAGTGTATATTATAGGGAGACGCACCTGGCCTGTCAATACTTCAAGGGGCGGACTTTTTAACTTGTGTCTCCTGTAGGTGTACTGCCGTTTTAGGGAGTGCCGGCGGGCGTAAGAAAGGGGATAAGGACAAGTCCTTATCCCCTCGCACTACGACGATGTACTGATTAGGGATTGACGGTTTCCTGGAAGACCAGCTTGCCTTGTTTGAGAGCGATGATAACGGCGCTCTTGACAGGGTCATGGTTGGCATTCAGGGTGATGGTGCCGGTTACGCCTTTGAGGTTCTTGGTCGCGGCGATGGCGTCTTTGATTTTGACGGAGTCAGCGTCCGGGCCGGCTTTCTTAATGGCTTCGACAACCATCAGCGCGGCATCCCAAGCAAGGGCGGACAGGGCGTCCGGGGTCTGACCGTATTCTTTCTTGTAGGCTTCGACGAACTTGATGGTGTCGGGGTCTTTGGAGTCAGCGGCGTAGTGGTTTACGAAGAAGGTGTTTTCAAGCGCCTGGGCGCCGGCGATCTCTACGAGCTTGGGAGAATCCCAGCCGTCGCCGCCGAGCAGGGGCACGGTGATGCCGAGCTCACGGGCCTGCTTGACGAACATGCCGACTTCCTGGTAGTAGCCGGGGTTGAAGATTACTTCCGGGTTGGCGGCTTTGATCTTGGTGAGGGCGGCGCGGAAGTCGGTGTCTTTCTGTTGGTAGGCTTCCTTGGCTACGATCTTGCCACCGGCTTTGGTGAAGGCTTCTTCGAAGAACTGAGCCAGGCCTTTGGCGTAGTCGGAGCTCATGTCGACGTAAACGGCGGCGGTCTTAGCTTTGAGGGACTTGCTGGCGAAGTTGGCGGCAACCGTGCCCTGGAAGGGATCGAGGAAGCAGGCGCGGAAGACAAAGTCTTTCACTTTGCCGTTTTCGACGGTAACTTTCGGGTTGGTGGCGCTGTTGCTGACAAAGGGTACCTTTTTGTCCATTGCGATCGGTCCGGCAGCCAGGCAGTCGGAGCTGGTGACAGGACCGACGACGGCAACGACTTTATCCTGGGTGAGAAGCTTGGTCAAGGCGTTGGCCGATTCGGCCGGCTCGGATTTGTTGTCGGCGACGATCAGTTCGAGTTGTTTGCCGTTGATGCCGCCGGCAGCATTGATCTGTTTGAAAAGGAGCTTGACGGCGTTGGCCGAAGACTGCCCGAAGGTCGCCTGGCCGCCGGTCATTTCGAAGTTGGCGCCGATTTTAATGGTCGCAGGTTTCGCAGGTGCGCTACCGCCGCCGCAGCCGGCGAGTACGGCAACCATGGTGACAACTAATGCCAGGGCAACGAGTGTAAGCCACTTTTTGGACACCAGAATTCCTCCTTCATAAATACGCGATTCTTCAATAATCTTAAAACCAATAACCAGTAATTAAACTTTAGTTCCCCCTACCCTCGACTCTTTCGGTTTTACCCTTTCCCCCCTCCGTTGAGACTGAATGTTTGCTAATATGAAAAAGCCCAGAAAGAAGCCCTCCGGGGAGGACTTCTCACAAGCCTTTTTCCGCCTGCGGTGTATCCGAAACGGGTCAAGCCTCCGGTGGCTGGCGGCAACACTGCCGCTCCCCGGTACACTGGGCGGGGATTATTGTCTTTGTGTTTTTTATTATAGGTGTACTGTTTCTAGCCTGTCAACAACATTTTGTCAACTATCCGTTGCCCTATGTCCTCTTCAGGAGAACACCTGTCGTTTGTCGAGTAAAGAATGTAGTTAGTTTTCGGCACAGCGGGAAAGATTCCTGCCGGCAGTTCCACTTATTCCCACAAAATTTCACGCCGGGACACGACCGGCACAACAGGACAACAATATTGCGGCCAAAAAAAGGGTTGCCTGCGTCCCGCCGGCGACACTCGGCGCGGCGCCGTGTACATAGAAGTACACAGGCCGCGCTTGAGAGCGCCGCAGGCAACTACAGGCAACCTCGCCTTACGCTTTATAGGTTTTGTACATGTCGATGGGTTCGGCGTTGTCGTACATCGTCCAGATGCCGCAGGGGCAGACGCCGGCACAGATGCCGCAACCGATGCATTTGGCGCCGTCGCTGACGTATTCGTAGCCGCCTCCCGGCAGGGTAACGCGGGTGATGGCGTTTTCCGGACAGGATTTCATGCACATGTGGCAATCGCGGCAGGTGCCGCAGCTGATGCAGCGCAGATAGTCGTCGCCGGGGGCGGGCAGGTCGCAGCTGTGACATTTTTTGAAGTAGGCGGTGCTGAGCCGACCGGCGGGGATGCGCTGCTTTTTCTCGGGCTGGTATGCGCCGCCGGTGAGGTAGGCGTCGGCGGCAAACGCGGCCTGACGGCCGGCGGCGACGGCGTCGACCAGGCGGCCGGGCCGGATGGTGTCGCCGGCGGTGAATACGCCGGGGGCGACGGAGTAGTCGGCGGCCGGTTTGAGGCAGCCGCGCTCGAGGGCGATGTCCGCAGGCAGGTAGCCGAGGTCGGGCGCTTCGCCGATGGTGATGATGACGGTGTCGCCGGGGATAAAACCGCCGTTTTTGAGGATTATGCCGTCAGGCGTGATTTCTTTGGTCTCGACCGGCCAGAGGAGTTTGCCGCCCAGTTCTTCGACGTGGGCGATTTCTTTGGCGAAGGCGGCCGGCGCCTGGATGTCGATGCAGGTGACCTGCTGGGCCCCCATCTGGTAGGCGCCGACGGCGGCGTCCATGCCGGAGTTGCCGCAGCCGATGACGATGACCCGGTTGCCGACGGCCGGCTTCTCGCCGCGGTTGACGGCTTTGAGGAAGTCGAGCCCTTTGACGATGCGCTCGTGGCCCGGCCAGGGGATGACCCGCGAAACGTGGGCGCCGGTGGCGACGACGACGGCGTCGCTGGCGCCGCGGATGGCGACGTATTTCTCTTTGTCTACGCGGACGCCGGTTTTGAATTCGACGCCGAGGCTTTCGATGCGGGCAAGCTCTTTACGGAGCGATTCCTGCGGCAGGCGGCCGCGGGGGATGACCTGCTCCATTTTGCCGCCCATGGCGGCGTTTTCTTCGTAGACGGTCACGCTGTGGCCCTGGCGGGCGAGGTGCCAGGCGGCGGTAAGGCCGGCGGCGCCGCCGCCGATGACGGCGACTTTTTTGCCGGTCTTGCTGTTAGGCGGCGCGAGCAGGGCGTCGGCGGAGTGACGGCCGAGCAAGCCGATCTGGGCGGAGAGGTCGATCTGCTGCCGAGTGCACTCGTCCATGCAGAGGTTGGGGCAGACGGCGCCGCAGATGGAGGCGGGGAAGGGGGTATATTCGAGGATGAGGCGGTAGGCTTCTTCGATTTTCCCTTCCCGCAAAAGATTGAACCGCTGCTGGGAGGGGATGGAGGCGGTGCAGTTAAATTCGCACGGCGCGGCGTAGCGGGCGTTTTCCCATTGCGGCACGCGCTGGCGGTTAATGCCGTTGGCAACGAGGCCGACGATGGCGAGATCGTCGCTCGAGACGTCGCCGAAAATGCCGCCCGGCACCCACTCGGTGGTGCGGAAGGAGCGAATGTCGGTGTTTACTTTCTTGGGCCGCTCGTCGTAGGTGAGGGGGACGACTTTCTGCCATTCGTTCCAGACGGTGAGTGTTCCTTTGAGTTCCGGGCGGCCTATGCCGCCGAGGAAATCGTCCATCTGGCCTGACAGATAAGCGATATCGGCTTCGTCAAGGGGCATGACCTTTACGTCTTTGACGGACAAGCCGGCCGCCCGGCCGCGGACGTAGAGACGGCCGCCGACCATTCCTACGCAGGCCCGGTCGCCGAGGACCGACGCGATGTCTTCGCTGTCGTGGCCGCAGACGACGGCGATGCCGCCGGACATGAATTCGAACGAGAAGGAGCCGCAGCTTTTCAGCACCCAGAATTCGGGCGGGGCGTAGAGGGGATCGTGCTTCATCATCGAGCCGGAGCGCGTGCCGACGCGGCCGCCGACATAGACTGCGCCGGAGGCGGCGCAGTGGGCGCTGGTGTCGCCGCCGTCGCCTCTGACGATGATGCGGCCGCCGGCGTTGAGCCAGCCGACATCGGCCGGGGCGGGTCCCTCGACGATTATCTCGGTGCCTTCCATGCACATCGAGCCGACGCGCTGGCCGGGGTTGGTGACGAAGAATTTGAGCGGCTTGCCCTCGGGATGCCAGAGCGGGCCGCCGATGTCATGCTGGCCGGCCGCTTCGATGTGGAATTCGGTCTCGCCCTGGGCGAGGGCGTTATTGACTGCCTGCAGGAGGTCCTGCGTAGACATCCGGGTGTTGCCGTCGAAGGCTTTGATCTTAAACACTACGCATCCCTCCTAACAGGAATATTGTATCGCCAGTTTGTCGGCAATGGCTTTGTCGGTGGTGACGAGGGCGTCGGAGCGGCCGACCGGCAGCGAGCTGTTGCCTATGGGGGCCATCATTTTCCGTAGTTCGCCGTCGAGGGCCAGCATGTAGTCGACGATGTTCTGGGCCGCTTTGTCGACGTCGAGGCGCCTCACGAGGCGGGGGTCCTGAGTACAGATGCCGGTGGGACAGAGGCCGGTGTTGCAGGCGTTGCAGCGCCCTTCCTCGTTGCCGATGCAGCCGCATAGCTGGATGAGCAGTTTGCCGAGGAAGACGCCGTTGGCGCCGAGGCAGATCATCTTGAAGGCGTCGGCCGCGGCATTGCCGGTGAGGCCTAGTCCGCCGCCGCCCCACAGGGGTATCTGGCCCTGGCGGCCCTGTTTGACAGCAGCCAGGTAGCACTCGCGGACTTTGGAGACGACGGGGTGGCCGGTGTGGTCGAGCGACACTTCGTTGGCCGCGCCGGTGCCGCCCTGGATGCCGTCGAGGAAAAAGCCGCCGCAGATCTTGTAGGGGTCGCGGAGGAGGTTGTTGTAGACGGACACCGAGGTGGCGGAGGCGGCGCATTTGATGGCGACCGGCACGCGGAACTTGAAGGCGGCGTTGAGGGACATGTGCATTTTCTGCACCGATTCTTCGATAGAGTAAAGGCCCTGGTGATTGGGCGGGGATAGGAGGTCGGCTTTGGGCACGCCGCGGATGGCCTGGATGTGCTCGGCGACCTTGGCGGCGGGCAGCAGACCGCCGTCGCCCGGCTTGGCGCCCTGGCCGATTTTGATGAGGATGCCGGCCGGATCGACTTTCATGTGGGGCATGGCCTTGATGATGCGGTTCCAGCCGAAGTGGCCGGAGGCGATCTGGATGATCATGTATTTGAGGTATTCGGATTTCATCAGCTGGACGGGCATGCCGCCTTCGCCGGAGCTCATGCGCACAGGCATGTCGTATTTTTCGTTGAGGTAGGCGGTGGCGAGACAGACGGCTTCCCACGCCCGGGTGGAAAGGGCGCCGACGGACATGTCGCTGAAGATGACGGGGTATATCCATCGCACAGGCGGCGTCCAGTCGGACAGCTTAAGCTCGCCGTCGTCGATGGAGAACGGCAGCTCGCCGGGCAGCAGCACCCGGCCGAAGGGGGCGAGGATGTCGAAGGTGTGGCGCTCGGAGTCGAGCGAAGGGTCGGTCATCTGGGAGATGCGGCCGACGACGATCTTGTCGAGAGTCCGCTCCTTGAGAAGGTTGTTGCGGCCGCCGCGCTTGATGGGGTTGCCGCCGCCGCGGGCGAGCATGTTAAGACGCGAGTCGTCGTTGCGTACCGGGCGGATGGCCCGGTTGGGGCAGACCTTTTCACACATGCCGCAGCCACGGCAGAAGTTGGCGACGCTGTTTTTCTGTTTGATGACCGGAATGGCCCGGTGCGTCTGGGTGGGTTCGGGAACATGGGCGGTGGAGATGGTGACCGAGCGGCGTTCGACGCCGGGTTCGATGGCTTTGAAAGTGCAGGCGGCCACGCAGCTGCCGCACATTGTGCAGCGCTCGGGACTGTATTCGATTTTCCACGGCAGGTCGTTGAAGGTGACGTCCTGGGTTTTTGTTACTGTTTCCATCGCTGCACCTCCAGTTCGGGAGTGATGACGACGACTTCCCGCTCGTCGGGGTAAACGTCGTTTGCGGGATCGCGGTCGGGGATGACGACGTTGAGGCCGCATACTTCGGAGGATATGGCGATGGTGGTGCCGTCACCGCCGATGACGACCGGTCGCAGCTTCTTGGAGTCGCAGCAGGTTATGAGGCAGTTGTCGGGGAGCATGCCGATGATGGTGTTGGGCCCGTTGATCTCGAGGTGTCCGAGCGATTGCCTGATAAGCTTTAGCTCCGCTTTGTCGGGCCGCTTCTCGATCTCCTCGAAGGGCAGGGGGGTGATGACGTGCTTATAGTACTTGATCGGCCACTTGAGCTGATGCAGCACGTAGTGGAGGGTGTAAAGGAAGTTCTGCGAGTCGGACTCGAAGCCGATGTAGCCGCGGTGGAGCGATTTCTGGTATTCCTTGTTCTTGGTGTAGAAGGTGTTCTCGCCGTTGGCGCACAGGGTGTAGCCCTGAATAAAGAAAGGGTGGGCGGCGTAACGGACGATGTCGTAGTTGGTGTTCTGCCGGCACTGGACGACGACGTTCTTGGCCATAAGTTCGCCGCTGTCATCCCACAGCCGGAAGTAGACGGCGATGTCGCGCGGGTCGCCGATTTCCTTGAGGGTAAGCACGTCCGGCCACAAAGAAAAGGCATAGCCCTGATCCTCTTTTTCCAGCAGCGCCCTGAGGGCCAGCCGGGTGTCGAGGAGCAGCTCTTCTTTGGCCGCCTGTGAGGCTCCCTGGACCTGCTCGGGGTAGTCGTAGCAACGGAAGATATAGTGGGGCATGGCCTTGATGTCCAGCCCCGGCTTGCGGTTGAGCTTTGGCACCCATTCGTAGACACGGGTGAAGTTGTGGGCCTCCATGTAGTTTTCGACCATCTGCGCGCCCTTCTGGGTGCAGGCCAGCGACAGCAGCGGCTTATCCTTGTACTGGCCGAAAACGCCGTCAAGGTCCTGCATTACCATGGCGAAGCCCGAATTGTCGTGTCCCTCCTGCTGCGGCAGCATCAGGCGCAGGGCTTGCGACGGGTGGAACGCAACCTTGCTTTTGATCGCGCCTATTCGGCACATGTGGGCCACCTCTCTCTAAACAATAATAAATAAACTTCTCCGCATCCAGATATTAACAAAACAAATACCGGCGGAGATCCCATCTTTTCCGGGACCTTCCGCCGGGTATTTTATCCCCACGGTGTAACGCCGACAGCGTCTGTGCCGCTCGGTCCAGGCCGCCGTTGGCGCGGAACCCTAGGCACACTCCCTTTTAAGGACAATTGTCCTGCGCAGTGATACTGCATTGTTAACACTAATTATAAAAAGGAGTATATATGCTGTCAATATGCAAAATAATATAAAGTTTATTCTGATAAATCTTTTAGTTTTGGCCCTGGACGGCGATTGTCACCATCGCGAATTGTATATTTATGCAAGTCAAGGTATTCTATCAGCGGCAGGGCCACTTTACGGGAAGTGTTAAGCAGGTCGCGGAGCTGCGCCACTGTTAGGGTGGGATTGGCCGCAAAATGCTGCTGGATAAGCTTTGCAATGTACTGAATTGTTTTTCTGTATACAAGTATATCGCCAACACGGACAAGCGTCCCCTGGCGGAGCAAAATATCCTGTGCGGCGCGCGCTTTATCGGGGGGGAGAGCCATTTTCTCGGCCAGCACCTGCAAGTCGATACCGGCCAGCCCTATACCGTCGAGCGTCTGGTCGGCCCTGGCGGCAAGGTCCTGCCGCCAGTCGCTGTGGCGGCTGGCAAATTCCTTAAGGGCGACGTCGGCGCCGGTGACGGCGATTATGCCCTGCGCCTGCCAGTGATTGAGAAGCGCTTCGTAGGCACGTTCTTTGAGCCCAAGCTTCTGGCGGAGGATTTCCTTGGCCAGGCCGGGCCGGTCGGGCTGGTCGCGGTGGCAGGCGGTGAGCGCGGCGGTCAGCCGGTCGCCCAAGGAGGCGAGGATGCTCGCGGCCAGGTAATGGTCGCCCAGGCGGAGAACGTCGCCGGTGGCAATGAGCGCTTCCAGGGAGGCACTGACAACGGCATCTTTGATATAACCGGCCGCGCGCCGGATGTCGTCGCTCTGCACCGGGTGGCCGAGATCGGCGATGACGGCGGCGATAATTGCTTTTTGCTCCCCGGCGACGAGGACGTCGGCCAGCGCCTGCCGTGCGGGCCGCAGGCGGCGACTGTTGGCGCCGGGGGCGACGAGGGTCACGCCGCCGAGGAGGTGCTGGGGCGAGTAGAGGCGGATGATGCCGCGATCGCCAAGTCCGGCGGCGAGCGGCGTTTCGAGGATAAGCCGGGCAAAGCGGGGCGGGCGGTCTTTGAAGTAGTGGACGCGGGCGAGGAATTCGCCTGTGCCGAGGTGGAGGCGGACGCGGGTGCCGGCGGCGACCTCGCCTTTCCAGTCGGCGACGGCGTCCCAGACGGCGCTGAGCTGGCCGCGCTCGGGGGCGCTAAGAACCATGCCGCGCTCCGGAGTTTCGTTGTCCACTCCGCCGATGTTGATGGCCGCCCGCTGGCCGGCGTGGATCTGCCCGCATTTGCTGCCGTGCCATTCGAGGCCGCGGACCCTTACAAGGCCGTCGGCCGGATAAAGGCGCAGGCTGTCGCCGACGTTGACGGTGCCGCTTAAGGCCGAGCCGGTGACGACGGTTCCGTAACCCTTGACGGTGAAGGCGCGGTCTACCCACAGGCGGAAGGGGGCTTGGCTGTCCCTGGCCGGCTGGGCGGCTGCGGCCGCCGCGAGGGCCTCGCGCAGTTCCCCAAGCCCCTCGCCGGAGACGGCCGATACCCGGAGACGGGGGGCTGCTGCCAGGAAGGTGTCGGCGAGGAAGGCGGCGATGTCTTCTTCGACCAGCGCCAGCCAGTCGGCGTCGACTTTGTCGATTTTGTTAATAACCACGATGCCGCTCTTGACGCCGTATAGGCCGAGCATGGCCAGGTGCTCGCGGGTCTGGGGCATGACACCCTCGTCGGCGGCGATGACAAGCATGACGAGGTCGATGCCGCCTGTGCCGGCAAGCATGTTTTTGAGAAACCGTTCGTGACCCGGAACGTCGACGACGCCGGCGGTGATGTCGGGGCCGAGGGGCAGGGAGGCGAAGCCGAGGTCGATAGATATGCCGCGTGCTTTCTCTTCTTTGAGACGATCGGTGTCGGTGCCGGTGAGGGCTTTGATGAGCGCTGTCTTGCCGTGGTCGACGTGTCCGGCGGTGCCGATGATGACGTACTTCATGGTGTCGCCTCGACGACGAGGACGGCGAGGGCGCTGCGGATCTCCGCCATGTCTTCGGGGGCGAGGCAGCGGACATCGAAGAGGAGCCCGTCGTCTTTGATGCGGGCGATGATGGGCAGGGCGCGTTGCCGCAGTCTTTCTTCGGCGGCGGCGGCGCTCAAGACTTCGGGGTGCGCGCTCACGCCCCACCCGGGGAGGTCGACGGCCGGCATTGCGCCGCCGCCGGCCTGGGAGACGAGGGGCACGACCCCGACCCGCCAGCCGGGCAGATCGCCCAGCAGTCCGGCGAGGTCGGCCGCCCGGTCGGCCAGTTCACGGCTATCGGCCCGGAGCATGCGTTGCACCGGGATATCGCGCCCAGGTTCGCCGAGGAGATAGTCGAGCAGCGTTCCTTCAAGGGCGGCGAGGGTTAGTTTGTCGATGCGGATGGCCCGCAGCAGGGGATGGCGGCGGAGTTTGTCGATAAGCCCTTTTTTGCCGGCGATGACGCCGGCCTGGGGCCCGCCGAAGAGTTTGTCGCCGCTGAAGGTGACGATGTCCATGCCGACTGCCAGGCGCTCGGCTACCGCCGGTTCCCGCCAGCCGTCGGCCTCGACGGCGCGGAGGGTGCCGCTGCCGAGATCTTCCACGAGCGGCAGTCCGTGCTGCCGGGCGAGCGCCGCTAGAGCCGCGTCGTCGGGTTGGGCGGTGAAGCCGATGATGCGGTAGTTGCTGGTGTGGACCTTGAGGATGGCGGCGGTATTGGGGCCGATGGCCCGCTCGTAGTCGTGAAGATGGGTTTTGTTCGTTGTGCCGACTTCGACGAGGGTGGCGCCGCTCTGGGCCATAACCTCCGGCACCCTAAAAGAGCCGCCGATCTCCACGAGCTGTCCGCGGCTGACGATGACCTCGCGACCGCGGGCCAACGCCGAGAGCACGAGCATTACGCCGGCGGCGTTGTTGTTGACGACGATGGCGTCTTCGGCGCCGGTCAGGGTGGCAAGGCGGGCGGCGACGTGGCTGTAGCGGGTGCCGCGCTCGCCGCTGGCGAGGTCGTATTCGAGGGTGCTGTAGCCGTCCATGACGTCGGCGACCCGCTCGCGAGCCCGCCTGCTCAGCGGCGCACGACCAAGGTTGGTATGGAGGACGACGCCGGTTGCGTTTATTACCCGCCGCAGGCTGGGCTCGCTAGCGCGGGCTAGCAGCCGGCGGGCGATGCCGATGACGGCGCCTGGGGCGGTATCGACGTCTTTGCCGGCGAGCGCCTCGCCGCGCACGGTGTCGGCGGCCTGGCGCAAGAGGCTGACAAGCAGGTCGCGGGGCAGGGCGGCAAGATCAGGCAGGGCGACGGCTGCGGCCAGCAGCCGGTCAATCGCCGGGATGCGGCGCAGTTTGGCGGAAGCAGTTTCCATAGAGCCTCCTTGATTGCGGAGTTTCCTATTTATATATTATTATTCCAAATTGGGCGGGCTTTTCCTGTCAGGGAATAGCGCAAGGCGAAAAAAGACATACTGGTGGTATCTTCATTATACAAGGAGCGATTATGCTCAATCGTCTTTTCAGTCTTCCGGCGCCGGAAAGCGAACAAAAGTTCAGTGTCAGCAGCCCCCTAGGCCGCCAGGAACTGGCCGCCTCCGTCCGTACGGTCCTGGCGGAGGCTACGTCTTCGGGGCGACCGATTGTCATCCTGTGCATAGGCACCGACCGCTCCACCGGCGACGCTCTCGGCCCGCTCACCGGCAGCCGCCTCCGCTCCTTGCACACATATCCCCATATCTTCGGCACGCTCGACGACCCGGTGCACGCCACCAATCTCGCCGATGCGTTGCGCAGCATCGCGGCCGTGTTCGCCAATCCCTACATTGTCGCCGTCGACGCTTGTCTCGGCCGGCTAGAGAGTGTGGGCTTCGTAACCGTCGGCCGCGGTCCGCTGCGCCCCGGTGCGGCTGTCAACAAAGATCTGCCGCCGGTCGGCGATACCTGTATTACCGGCATTGTCAACGTCGGCGGCTTCATGGAGCACCTTGTGCTGCAAAGTACCCGTCTTAACCTTGTCGTAAAGATGGCCGACGCCATTGCCTTTGGTCTGGCGAGCGGCCTGGAGGAAGTAGAAAAGGGTATCAGCATCTGCTGATACCCTCCCTTTTGTCTATCTTTACAGTCACAGGCGGTCGATTTCGTCAAGGATTTCTTCCGCCGATTTGCCGGCGGCGCTTATTACCGGGACATCGGTAAGCGTGTCCTGAATGTTCATAAGATTAATGTCCGCGCCGCTGACAACGATGGCGTCGACGCTGTCGAGATCGGTGTTGTCGAGGGCCACTACCTCATAGCCCTCGGTCTCCAGCAAGTCAATGACATTGGACAGATTTTGCTCCACGGCGATGATACCCTGAATCATGTCGCTCCACCTCCGCTGATAGTATCCTGCTTCATGCCGTTATCCTCGTCGCCCGGTCAACTCAGCTTGTTCTCCAGCTGCAGGGCAACCTCTTCGGGCGTCAGGCCGGCGGCGTTGACGAGTACGGTGTTTTCCGCGACGCCGCTGCGGGCTTGGCCTGCGGCCAGTTGCGCACCGCTGTAGACCACCGCTTCCACCGGCCGCACCCAAACACCCGGATCGACTACCTGATAGCCCTGGCTGCTCAGATGTTCCTTGACCGGGTCAAGGCCGGGCTCGACCGATACGAGCCGTGCCATAAAAAACACCCCCGCAATTATTGTTTGCGGGGGTGTCGTTTTCATGCATGTCAAGTTTTTGCTGGGTTTGGTTTCAAATCGCGCGCCTGGTTGGCGGTGTCGGCAGGTTTGTCGTTGCCGTTGCGCATCTCGCAGGCGCCCTTGAAGATCGCGCCTTCGCCGATGATGAGGACGCCGGTCTTGATATCGCCGTATAGCTTGGCGCTCGAGGTGAGCTCGAGTTTGTCGGTGACGTCGACGTTGCCGTGGACGGTGCCGGCGACGGTGGCGCTGCGGCCTTTGATCTGGGCGCGGACGATGCCGGTTTCGCCGACGATGATGTCGCCCTTGGCGTTGATCTCGCCTTCCGCCTGCCCGTCAACCCGGATGGTGCCGCCGGCGGAGATGTTGCCCTTTATCTGGGTCGCCGGGCCGATTATGGTTTCGATTTGTTCGGAGAACGCCGGGGGCCGTTTGCTGCTGCCAAACATCAGGTTTTCTCTCCTAGCTTACAAAAAGTTTGCCGGGTTAACCGCGGTGCCGTTTACGCGCACTTCATAGTGAAGATGGGGGCCGGTGCTGTAACCGGTGCTGCCCATGTAGGCAATGGTCTCGCCTTTTTTAACCCTGTCGCCGACGGCGACGATGTTTTCCGAGTTGTGGGCGTAGGCGGTGACGATGCCGTTGTGATGGTCGATCTGTATCATTTTTCCGTAGCCGCTGTACCAGCCGCTGTAGATGACTGTGCCTTCGGCGGTGGCTTCAATCGGCGTTCCGTAATCGTTTGCAATGTCAATGCCGGGGTGCCAGTCGCTGCCCCAGCCCCACGGTGATCCCCGCCATCCAAAGCGGGAGGTGACGTCGCCGTAGGTGGGCCAGATGGACGGGGTAGCGGCGATGCGAGAATTGCGGGCGACAAGTTCTTCCCTCAAGGAGGCGAGGCTCTTTTCGCGCGCTTTTGCGGTCGTCTGCAGCTCTTTCACGAGGTTTGAGAGGTCGTTGATCTGAGGCTTGACTACCGGGCCGCCTTGTCCACCTGGCGGGGTCGGGCGGACGGCGCCGGAACGGGAGGCGGGCTGTTCGTCGCTGCTTACCAGACGGCGGATTTCGGCGTCCAGCTTGTTGAGCCGGCCGATATCTTCCTGCAGAACGGCGGTGGCCTTGGCCAACTGCTCGATCTGTACGTTCTGGGCGACGTTCACTTCTCTGAGCCGTTCAAGCTCCGCTTTCTCGGTATTGGCGACGTTTACTGTGTGGCGATAGTGGATGAAGGTGCCGACAGACAGCACCAGCAGTACACCCAGGGCGGCGGCGGTAATCTTGAGCGCTTTTATGGGTATGCGCAGACTGAAGGGGTTTTTGCCGTGGTGGGGTACGAACATCAACGTATATTCGCGCCGATCGGGGGGAGCTTTTTTCGAGGGCAGCGCTTTCTGTAGGACGGTATTGATGTGCCCTGTTCCACCATCACCCTGTTTCCAAACAGGCAAACCATTCACCGTCCTTTCGACAAAAAGTGTAGCACTCGATAGAGTGTATTAGTATTCTCTCTTTTGGTTAGATTATCCTGCTAGCGTTTAGAAAATATTTCCCTGGCTTCTGAAATGGCTTTCTTTTCCTCTTCCGTCAGAAAATAGGTTGACTTGCCTGCGGCCACCGGTTTTGCGTATACGCGAGATTCGCTGCGGCTGTATATACTAGAGAAAACGACGCCGTCATCATTGGTGTCGAGGAGGGCGACCGCAAAGCTGAGGTCGCTGCCGGTGTCCTCGAAGGCGTTGAAGCGGACGATGCCCATTTTCTGGACACAGTATTTCAGGCGACCGTCAAGCCGGCGGGTTTCTTGTTCGAGAGCGGCCACTTTGGCGGTCGCGTCTTTGACGGTGTCGATATGCTGGAACAGGATGCTTTCGAGGTTGGTACCGTCGGTGCCCTGCATCATTTTCTGGTAGCGGCGGTTGAGTTTGCCGAGCTTTATGTTAATGTTGATAAAAACAATGAGTGCGATAAAGATAAGGGCGGTGAGGGTGATGATTACATATTGCAGATTTTCTGTCAACCAAACGGTGAATTGGGTCATGTAGTCCATGTGTGTTTGCGGTTCCCCTTTCTTTTCGCCGACCGGCGGCCGGCAAGCCATACTTTTTCTTTTGTCCCCGGGTCAACCGCCGGCGGCGATTGCCTGCACCGCGGTCAGGGCTGCAGCGATATCGGCGGCGGTGGTGAAGCAGCCGGGACTGAAACGGACGGTGCCTGTCGCGAGGGTGCCGAGGGTCCGGTGCGCCCAGGGAGCGCAGTGCAGCCCGCCCCGGCAGGCGATGCCGTATTCGCGGTCGAGGCGGTGGGCAATCTCGCCGCTGTCGCGGTCGCCGACCGTGAAGGAGACGACGGCGGCACGCGGCACGCCGGGCGGCGGGCCATAGACGGCGACGCCGGGGATGTTCGCCAGCCCGGTGAGCAGCTCGCCGGTGAGCAGGCTTTCGGCCGTGCGGATCTTTTCCAGCCCGCGCTTGTTTATGTAGGTGACGCCGGCTAGCAGGCCGGCGATGCCCGGCGTGTTCGGCGTGCCGCTCTCCAGCCTGTCGGGGTAAAAGTGCGGCTGACGGTCGGATTCGGACAGACTGCCGGTGCCGCCGTGTCTGAGCGGCTCGACCGCAACGCCTTCCCGCACATAGAGGCCGCCGGTTCCCTGCGGCCCGAGGAGACTTTTATGGCCGCTGAAGGCCAAGACGTCAATGCCCATGGCGGCGACGTCGATGTGTTCGGCGCCGGCGGTCTGAGCAGCGTCGACGATGAAAAGCGCGCCGGCGGCTCGGGCCAGTCGGCCGATGTCGGCCAGCGGCATGATAGTGCCGGTCACGTTGGAGGCATGGGTGACGACTATAGCTTTGGCGCCGCCAGCAAGGGCGGTGCGCAGGCTGTCCAGGGGCAGCGCGCCGGTATGATCGCAGCCGACGATCGCCAGGTGCAGGCCGCGGTCTTCCAGTGCCCGGAGCGGCCGGGCAATAGCGTTGTGCTCCATGGAGGTGGTGACGGCCCTGTCTCCCGGGGCCAGCAGGCCGAACAGGGCGGTATTCAGGGCATCGGTTGCATTGGCGGCGAAGGTTATGGTGCCGGAATTTCCGGCGCCGAGCAGGGCAGCCAGCGTTTCGCGGGCTGCAAACAGTATCCTGTCCGCCTCCCGGCTGAGGCCGTGCCCGCCTCTTCCCGGGCTGGCGGCCCGGCGCAGGCAGGCGGCTACGGCCCTGAAGACTTCGGCCGGTTTTGGCCAGCTCGTGGCGGCGTTGTCGAGATAGATCACTCAATCACCCCCGTCAGTCGTCGAGGATGAGCCGGGCGGCAGGGAAGGGCGCCAGCGCCCGGGGCAGGATACCGTGGATGTGGGCAATGAGGACGCCGTAGTTGACGATCGGCACGCCGCTTTCGCGGGCCACCGACAGCCGGTGGAGCATCTCCCGCCGGTTGAGCATGCAGGCTCCGCAATGGACAATAAGTTTGAACGAGGCGAGGTCGCGGGGGAAGTCGCCGCCGGATACCCATTCAAAGGCGAGTTCGCCGCCCGCCGCCTGCCGCAGCCAGCGGGGAATCTTCACCCGGCCGATGTCGTCGGCCTGGCGGTGATGGGTGCAGCCCTCGGCGATGAGCACCCTGTCGCCCGGCTTGAGGCTGTCGATGGCCTTGGCGCCGGCGACAAGGGTTTCTAGGTCGCCTTTGTAGCGGGCAAAGAGGATGGAGAAAGAAGTCAGCCAGACGTCGTCAGGGGTATCGGCGGCCGCTTTGAGGAATTCCTGGGAGTCGGTGACGACGATGCGCGGCTTGTGGCGCAAGCCGGCGAGGGCTTCGCGCAGTTCCCGTTCCTTGACGACGACGCTATAGGCGTCATGGTCGAGGATGTCGCGAATGGTCTGCACCTGGGGGAGGATGAGCCGGCCCTTTGGGGCGGCCAGGTCGATGGGTACGACGAGGACGGCGGTGTCGCCGGGATTCAGAAGGTCGCCGATGACCGGCGGGCCTTCCCAGTTGTCGGGGGCTTTCTTGATGATGGCCCGTTTCAGTTCTTCAATGCCCTGGCCGTTCTTGGCGCTGACGGCAAGGACGGTTTCGCCGAGTTCTGCGCCCCAGGCGGCAGCGGCTGCCGGAGCATCAGGCCCGAGGTCGCTCTTGGCGGCGACGGCGACAATCGGGATGTTCCGCTTCCTGATGTCGGCGGCGAGCTGGCGCTCGTAGTCGGTGACGCCGGCCTCCGGCTCGAGGACCAGGACGGCGAGGTCTGTCTTGTTGAGCACCTGGAAGGTGCGCTCGACGCGGAGGGCCCCGAGGTCGCCCACGTCGTCGATGCCGGCGGTGTCAATGATGACTACCGGCCCGAGGGGGAGAATCTCCATCGCTTTGTAGACGGGGTCAGTGGTCGTGCCGGGCACGTCGGAGACCAGGGCGATGTCCTGGTTGGTGAGGGCGTTGATGAGGCTGGATTTGCCGGCGTTGCGGCGTCCGAAGATGGCGATATGGAGGCGCGCCCCCCGCGGAGTGTCTTGCATGGTATCTTCTCCTTATTATTGCTGGTTGCCGCCAGTTTATCCCAACGCTACTTGCCGGGCTTGCCGGCGAGCCCCGGCCGGGTCAGCGCGCCAGGCTCGAAGATGGCGTCCATGGCTTCGTCGCCCATGAGGCCCAATTCCCTGACGATATCGCGGACCGGCCGACCGGTGGCATAGGCGTCGCGAGCCACGCGGGTTGCCTGGTCGTAGCCTATATGGGGAACGAGGGCGGTGACCGCGGCCAGGCTGTCGTCGAGCAGTTGCCGGCAACGCTCGGTGCGGGCGGTGACGCCCTTTACGCACAGTTCGCCGAAGATAGCGGTGCAGTTCGTCAGTATTTCCATGGCGCCCAGCAAATGGTGGGCAATGAGGGGCAGAAATGCGTTCAGCTCCAGCTGTCCGGACTGGGCGGCAAGAGTAATGGCCATGTCGGAAGCGATGACGTGAAAGGCCGCCTGGTTGACGGCCTCGGCGATAACCGGATTGACTTTGCCCGGCATGATTGACGAGCCGGCCTGCCGCTCGGGGAGGGCGATCTCGCCCAGCCCGGCGCGCGGCCCCGAGGATAGCAGCCTGAAGTCGTGGGCAATTTTGCTGAGATTGACGGCCAGCGTTTTGACCAGGCCGGAAACTTCGACAAACACGTCGGCGTTCTGGGTGACGTCGACCATGTTCTCGGCCCGCGCCAACCCGATCCTGGCGTACTGGCGGACCCGCTCGTTGACGGCGTGGATGTACTTCAGCGGGGCATTGAGGCCTGTGCCGACGGCCGTTCCGCCGAGGTTGGTCTGCCGGAGTCGCTCCTCCACCTTATAGAGGCGCCAGCGGTCGCGGGCAATCGCCTGCGCCCAGGCGCCGAACTCCTGGCCGAGCATAACCGGCAGGGCGTCTTGCAGTTGCGTGCGGCCCACCTTGATAACCCCGGCAAATTCGGCTTCCTTGGCCTGAAGATCGGCCTGGAGGGCGGCGCATGCCTCGCTCAGCGGCTGGAGCAGCCAGACAGCGGCGATTCTCAGGGCGGTGGGGTAGACATCGTTGGTCGATTGGTGAAGATTGACATGGTCGAGAGGGTGGATGGGGCCGGTCTTGTCGCCGGCGAGAATCTCGTTGGCGCGGCTGGCCAGCACTTCGTTGACGTTCATGTTGGTGGAGGTGCCGGCCCCACCCTGGAGGGCATCGACGACGAACTGGTCGCGCCACCGGCCGTCGATAATCTCGTCGGCGGCCTGAGCGATGGCCCGGACAAAGTCGGCCGGCAGGCAGCCCTGTTCGCCGTTGACTTCGGCGGCCGCCTTCTTGATAAGGGCGATGGCGGCGATCAGGCGAGGGTGGACCCGATAGCCCGACAAGGGAAAATTCTCCACCGCCCGCAGGGTATGCACGCCATAATACGCCGCGTCCGGCAGGTCGCGCTCGCCGAGCAGATCCTTATCGCGCCGCATTGCCCCTCACCTCCGTCCTTCGCAATGTTTCACGTGAAACAGTTACACCACCAGCGGGCCGCGGGTGCGGGTGGCGGCGGCATATTCCTTGACCGACAGCGACTCGATGATTCTTTCGAGGTCGTCGGCTGAGTAAAACTCAATTTCGATCTTGCTGCGCACTTTCCCCGGCTTGATCCTTACCTGGGTGCCGAGAATCATCTTCAGGCGTTCTTCGGCCTCGGCCAGGAACAGCTCGCGGGTCTCCTGCTTTTTGGCCTTAGGGGGGCGCGGCGAAGCGAGCAGGCGGCGGACCAGTTCTTCGGCGTCGCGCGCCGAGAGTTCTCCTTCAATAATACTGTCGGCCGCCTCTTCCTGCAGCTCGGCGCTTTCCAGGGCGAGCAGCGGGCGGGCCTGGCCGGTCGTCAATGTTCCACGTGAAACATAATCCTGGACTGCCGGAGCGAGATTAAGCAGGCGGACGGTGTTGGCGATCAGCGGCCGGCTGCGGCCGATCTTGCGGGCAACTTCTTCCTGGGTTAGGTTAAACTCGTCCATAAGCCGCTTGTAAGCAAACGCTTCTTCGATCGGGTTAAGGTTTTCCCGCTGCAAGTTTTCGATCAGGGCAATCTCGGTCATCTCGCCGTCGCTGTATTCCCTGATGACGGCGGGGATAACCTCCAGCCCGACCATCTGGGCGGCCCGCCAGCGGCGTTCGCCGGCAACCAGTTCGTAGCCTGTCGGTGTTTTGCGAACCAGGATGGGCTGGATGACACCGTGCTGCTTGATCGATTGGGCGAGTTCGGTCAGCGCGTCCTTATCGAACACCCGCCGCGGCTGAAATTTATTGGGGACAATCGCCTTGACGGGTATTTCATCGCGCGGCTCGTCTTCGCCGGGAGCAAAAAAGGCGCCTAAGCCGCGCCCTAAGCCTCGTTTAGTCATCGCCAATCACCTCTTTCGCCAGATCGAAATATACTTCCGCCCCTTTGGACTTAGGGTCGTATCTGATGACCGGCTGGCCGTGGCTCGGCGCCTCGCTCAGCCGTACATTGCGGGGAATGATGGTCTGATAGACTTTGTGGCGCAGGTGGCTCTTGACCTCGTCGACAACCTGGATGGACAGGTTGGTGCGGGCGTCAAACATCGTAAGCACGACTCCCTCGAGGGTGAGGCCGGGGTTGAGGTTCTTCTGGACGAGGGAAATGGTGTTCATCAGTTGGGTCAGCCCCTCGAGGGCATAGAACTCGCACTGGATGGGGATGATGACCGAGCTGGCGGCCGTCAGGGCGTTAATGGTCAGCAGCCCCAACGACGGCGGGCAGTCGATGATGACGTAATCGTAGCTGTATTTCGCTTTGTCGAGCACCTTCTTGAGGCGCGTCTCCCGCGACAGCACCGATACGAGCTCGATTTCCGCGCCGGCCAGCTGGATAGTGGCGGGGAGGAGGGAGAGGCCGGATATCTGGGTAGTTTGGATTATCGATTCCACCGGAATGTCGTTGACGAGGGCATCGTAGGCGCACCGCTTGATGGCGGCTTTGTTAAACCCCAGTCCGCTGGTGGAGTTGCCCTGGGGATCGCTGTCGACAAGCAGCACTTTCTTGCCAAGCTCAGCCAGGCAGGCGCTCAGGTTAACGGCGGTCGTCGTCTTGCCCACACCGCCCTTTTGGTTAGCTATGGCAATCACTTTTACCACGATCTTCACCTCAAAAGTTTATGAAAGTCAGGATTATCTCATTCAACAATTTAATGGTAATTTCCTGCCGCTTTCCGGGGAGAATATTTCATCACCGTCATAATGCGACACTCAAATTAACATAAAACGGCAGTCTTGACAGATATTTTGGGGTAAGCTATGATTAGCAGTAACGTTATATTTCGCTCTTATCGTGAGCGGCTGAGGGACTGGCCCGATGACGCCCGGCAACCGGCCTTGTGCAGTGGTGCCAAATCCAGCGGGGGTGACCCCGACAGATGAGAGGATGGGCTATTTGACCTCCTTTCTGTGGAAAGGGGGTTTTTGGTTATGGGAGGCTACATGCAGACGTACAACCCGCCGCTGACAAAGATCGACAAGGAGGAAACCCGCCGCTACGCAGGCCTGAAGGGTGCGGTCGCCTTCCCGGAGCAGCTTCTCGACACCGCCTGCGCCGAAGCGCTGCTGCTCGCCCGACCGCGGGCGGTGTGGAACATCTATCCTTACGAACCGGCCACAGGCACAATTGCCGCACCGGCGCCGCTACGCCTGGCGGGCGACAGAGTCCGCGGCCATCTGACCGGGGTGGGGGAGGCGGCGGTGCTGGCAATTACTATCGGGCCGGCGCTGGAGGAAGAGGTGTCACGCCTTTTTGCCGCCGGGGAATACACCGCCGGCCTGCTGCTCGACGCCGCCGGAACGGCGGCGGTGGAGCAGGCGGCCGACGCCGCCGATGCCTTTATCGCCGACCAGGCCGCCCGGCGCGGGCTGAAGGCCAAAAGCCGCTTCAGCCCCGGCTACGGCGACTGGGCTATAACCGACCAGCCGGCCATGGTGGCGCTGGCGGACGGGGGGCATATCAGCCTTACGGTCACCCCCAGCTGCATGCTGGTGCCGCGCAAATCGGTAACAGCGGTAATCGGCCTCGCCCCCGCGGGAGAGAAGAACGGACGCGGCTGCGCCGGGTGCCCGCAAACAGACTGTATCGCTAGAAGGGAGTTGTCGCAATGATTTTTGTTTTTGACGGTGCTATGGGTACGATGCTGCAGCAGGCGGGGCTGGCCCCCGGGGACTGCCCCGAGCTTTGGAATGTGGAAAACCCGGCGGCGGTGACGGCCATCCACCGCCGGTATGTGGAAACCGGCGCCGATATCATCGAGACGAACACGTTCGGCGCCAACCGCATCAAGCTCTCCCATTACGGCCTGGAAAACCGGGTTGCCGAGCTTAACGCCGCGGCGGCAAAGGCGGCGCGCGCGGCTTGCGGGCCTAAGACGAAGATCGCCGGGTCGGTGGGGCCGACCGGCAAGTTCATCGCCCCGCTTGGCGAATTGTCGTTCGACGACGCCTACGAAGTGTATTACGAGCAGATCTCCGCCCTGGACGCCGCCGGAGTGGATATGGTCATTATCGAGACGGTCATCGACATTCAGGAAATGCGGGCGGCACTGCTGGCGGTCAAGGCGGCGACAGCCAAACCGGTCGTATGCCAGCTGTCGTTTGGGGCCGACGGCCGTACACTAACCGGCACCGACCCGCGGACGGCAGCGATCGTCCTTGAGGCGATGGGGGCGGATATCATCGGCGCCAATTGCTCGCTCGGCCCCGCCCAGCTTCTGCCGGTGGTTGCGGAACTTGCGGCGGCCTGCAGCCTGCCGGTCAGCGTCCAGCCCAACGCCGGCATGCCGGAATTGGTCAACGGCCAAACGGTTTTCCCGATGAGTCCCGCCGAAATGGGCGAATGGACACCAAAACTGGTCGCCGCCGGCGCCACCTACCTGGGCGGCTGCTGCGGAACCACCCCCGAACACATCAAAGCGATCAAGGCCGCCCTTGGCCCGGAGGTTAAACCCGCCCCGCGGACCGCAGCCGTGCGCACCGCCCTGACAAGCCGCAGTCAGACCGTTTATCTCGGCGCCGGTCTGCCGACGGTGCTCATCGGTGAACGTATCAACCCTACCGGCCGCAAGGCACTGGCCGCCGAGATCCGCGAGGGCAGCTTCGCGGCGGTCAAGCGCGAGGCGCTGGAGCAGGTCAAAGCCGGAGCCAAGGTGCTGGATGTCAACATGGGCGTGCCGGGCATCGACCAGACGGCCGCGATGGCCACGGCAGTGACCGAGCTGTCGGTGCTGGTGGACGTGCCGCTGGCCATCGACACGACCGACGCCGCCGCACTCGAAGCCGGTCTGAAAGCTTTCCCCGGACGGGCGCTGATAAACTCGGTCTCGGCCGAACCGGAACGGCTCGAACAGTTTCTGCCGCTGGCGAAGAAATACGGCGCCGCCGTGCTCTGCCTGCCGATCGCTCCCGGCGGCGTGCCGGCCACGGCCGACGAACGGGTCAATATCGCCGGCGACATCATTAATGCCGCGCTGGCCGCCGGGCTCCGCCCCCAGGACCTGCTCCTGGACCCGCTGGTGCTGACGGTGGCCGCCGACGCCCGCGCCGCCCAGGAAACGCTGGCAACGCTGCGCGCTTATCGCCGTCACTTCGGCTACCCGGCGGTTATGGGCCTGAGCAACGTATCGTACGGCCTGCCGCGCCGCGACCTGATGAACGCCGCCTTCTGCGCCATGGCCCTCGACGCCGGCCTGGACGCGCCCATCCTCAACCCCTACGATCCGGCGATGAGCGATATGCTCAGCGCCACTGCCGCCCTTCTTGGCCACGATCCCCAGGGACAACGGTACAGCACCGTCAACGCCGGCATCTCCGCAGGGCCCGCAGCCGCGCCGGCCCATGCGGCCGACATCCTGGCTGCTGTAAAACAGGCCGTGACCAGCGGCCAGAAAGAAGCCGTCGCGCCGTTGGTGCGCCAGGCGCTGGCCGAAGGCCACAGCCCGCTGGCTATCACCGATCAGGGCCTTACGGCGGCTATGAATGAGGTCGGCGAAGCCTTCGGCAAGGGGCGCTGCTTCTTGCCGCAGGTGATGCTGGCGGCGGAAACGATGCGGGCGGCTTTCCTGACGCTGAAAGAGGAGCTGCCGGCCCACCGCGCCGACAGCCTTGGCACGGTGGTGCTGGCGACTGTCAGGGGCGATATCCACGACCTCGGCAAAAACATTGTCGCCGCTTTGATGGAAAACAACGGCTTCCGCGTCGTCGACCTTGGCAAGGACGTCCCGGCCGAGGAGATTGTGGCGGCGGCAAAAAAAGAGAACGCCGATGTCGTCGGGCTGTGCGCCCTGATGACTACGACGATGCCCCAGATCGATATTGCGGTGACCGCCCTGAAGGCGGCCGGCATTCCGGCGCGCTCGATCGTCGGCGGCGCAGTGCTGACAGCGGAGTACGCCGCCCAGGCCGGCGCGGACGCGTATGCGGGGAATGGGGTGGAGGCGGTGAATATCGCCAAGAGGTTTGTAGGTAAATAGGGGGAAGGGGAAAAGCTTTCTAGGCCCCTTCCGGCAATGGGACGAAAAAGCCTGCCTTGCGGCAGGCTTTCTACTATTTTCCTCTATTTTCTCCGTTTCGGTATCTTAAGATTGATATTTATAAATTCCTCATCCATGGTCTGATTAACCTTGACCTTGAGGCCTGCTTTCTTCATTTCGGCTACGACGGAATTGATAGAGTTGAGGAAAATGCGCACATCGCGGATAATCTTGACGACATTCTGCCGCGGCGCCTTTTTCGCCATTTCCCGGGAAATATCGTCAAGAAACCCCTCGACGAGATCTTCCGCCTCCCGCACGTTGAGGGTGTTCTGGCGGATTACGGTCAGCGCTTCCTGCTGCTTGACAGGGTCCTCAATTTTTAGAAGAGCGCGGGCATGACGCTCGGTAAGGCTGGCGGCGACAAGATCATGGCGGACCTCGGGGGACAGGCGGAGCAGTCTGAGCTTATTGGCAATGGTCGACTGATTCTTGCCGACCCTACGGGCAAGCTCTTCCTGGGTCAGGCCGAAGTTGGCGAGCAGCTGCTGGAAGCCTTCGGCTTCTTCGAGAAAGTGCAAGTCCTCGCGCTGCAGGTTCTCGATCATGGCCAGCTCCGCCATCTCTTTATCGGCCAGCTCGCGCACGATCGCCGGCACAGTGGCGAGGCCGGCCAGTTTCGCGGCCCGCAGGCGGCGCTCGCCGGCGATGAGCTCGTAGCCGTCGGCTGTCCTGCGCACCAGCAGGGGCTGGATGATGCCGTGCTCACGGACCGAGGCGGCCAGGTCCTGCATGCTATCATCGCTAAACGCCTTGCGCGGCTGGAACGGGTTGGGGGCGACGGCGTCTACGCCGAGAAACTGGATTTCTGTATCGTCGGCAGCCTGGTCCGCGCCCGGCTGCTCCGGCGCGGGTCCGCTGTTGAGGCCGAGAAATTTGGCCAGGTTTTTCACGTTGTACTCCACCGCCTTAACATACTTCATTTACATACATTATATGGTAAATATTCGGCGCGGGTCGGCAGATTTCCTGTCGCCTACAGCGGCTTTTTTTCCGGCAGTCCGGGGCGGCGGGGGTAGGCGGCCGGTGTCGGCGACACCTTGCGAATATAGATTACCGCCCTGCTGTCGTCAAGGCCGGGAAGACGCACCGGCCTTACTTCGGTTACCTGGCCGCCGAGCGCGGCGATTGCCCGCACAGCTTCGTCCAGTTCCTCGCGGTACTGGGCGCCCTTGAGGGCGACGAAGTGTCCGCCGACAGCGACAAACGGCAGGCAGAGTTCGGCAAGGACGTTGAGGCGGGCAACCGCCCTCGATGTCGCCACCATATAGCGGTCGCGGTGGTCTTTCATGCGACCCGCTTCCTCGGCGCGAGCGTGAACGATCTCGACGCCGCTAAGCCCGAGACGCTCGACGACCTCGCGGAGAAAATTAAGCCGCTTGTTGAGGGAGTCGAGCAAGGTAAGGCGGATGCCGGGGCGGTAGATCTTTAGGGGCAGTCCGGGGAAGCCTGCGCCAGTACCAACGTCGACAACCGTGGCGTCATGAGGGAAAACCTTCTCGTCGTAGCAGGTCAGGGAATCGATGACATGCTTGACCGCCACCTCTTGCGGGGCGGTGATGGCGGTAAGGTTAACTTTATCGTTCCAGGCGACCAGGAGGTCGTTATATGTGGCAAAGGCCTCGGATTGAGCCGGTGTTAGGGCCAGGCTGCTCGCCTTGGCGGCGGATTCAAGGCTGGCTGCAAACGTCACTGTCCTTCCCCCCTGCGGCGGTACTGTTCCAGGAAGACGAGCAAAATGGATACGTCGGCGGGCGAAACGCCGGAGATGCGGGCCGCCTGGCCGACCGACCGAGGCTGGATCTTGGTCAACTTCTGCCGGGCTTCGAGCGACAGACCACTGATAGCTTCGTAATCGACTGCGGCGGGAAGCAGCTTGGCTTCGAGCTTGGCTGACCGCTCAACCTGCTCGGCTTGCTTTCTGATGTAGCCTTCGTATTTGACGGCAATTTCCACCTGTTCGCGGACGGCGGCCGGGATGTCGGGCAAGCCGAATTGACTCTGCAGGATAGTATAGTCCAGCTCGGTGCGGCGGAGGAGGTCGTAGAGGGTGCTGCCGGAGCGCAGCTCCGCAGAGCCCATGGCCTGCAGTTTTTCCTGGGTTTCGGGGGTGGGAGTTACGGTGGCTGCGTTAAGCATGGTTAGCGTTTCGGCGATGGCGTCGCGCTTGGCGACAAAGCGGCGATAGCGCTCGTCGTCCACCAGGCCGAGCGCGCGTCCCTTCTCGGTAAGACGCAAGTCGGCGTTGTCTTGGCGGAGAATAAGACGGTATTCGGCCCGCGAGGTCATGATGCGATAAGGCTCGTCGGTGCCTTTGGTAACAAGGTCGTCGATCAGCACGCCTATATAAGCGTCGCCGCGCCCGAGAATAAAAGAAGGGCGCCCTTTGATTAGCAGAGCGGCGTTGATGCCGGCCATCAAACCTTGGGCGGCCGCCTCCTCGTATCCGGAGGTGCCGTTTGACTGGCCGGCGGAAAAGAGGCCGGCGATCTTTTTAAATTCCAGCGTCGGTTTAAGTTGCGTAGGGTCGAAGCAATCATATTCGATGGCGTAGCCAGGCCGCATGATTTCCACGTTTTCCAGGCCGGGAATGGTGCGGAGAAAGGCGTACTGGACCTCGACCGGCAAGCTGGTTGACATGCCCTGGACGTACATTTCGTTGGTGTGGAGGCCTTCGGGTTCTATGAAAAGCTGGTGGGACTCCTTCTCCTCGAAACGGACGATTTTTACCTCGATGGACGGGCAGTAACGGGGGCCGGTGCCCTCAATCTTGCCGGTGTAAAGGGGGGCGCGGTGAAGGTTGTCGCGAATAACCTGGTGGGTGCGGGCATTGGTGTATGTAAGCCAGCATGGTAGCTGCTCGCGAGTGGCTATGTCGCTCATAAAGGAAAAATTGTGCGCCCGCTCGTCTCCCGGTTGAACTATCATTTTGGAAAAATCGAGACTGCGCCGGTCAACCCTGGCCGGAGTGCCGGTTTTGAAGCGCATGATAATAACTCCGTGCGCGGCGAGGGAATCGGCGAAGGTGTCTGCCGACCGTTGGCCGTTAGGCCCGCCGGAGAAGTCGACGTCGCCGATGATAATCTTGCCGCGCAGGTAAGTGCCGGTAGCAATGATCACGCACCGACAGGAATACGTTTCGCCCGTCTCGGTAGTCACGCCGGCCACCGCGCCGTCTTCGACCAGCAGCTCTTCCACCAGCAATTGCTTGACGTCGAGGTTGGGCTGATTCTCCAGCGTTTCTTTCATATACTGCTGATATAGCTTCTTGTCTGCCTGGGCGCGAAGGGCGTGGACAGCCGGGCCTTTGCCGGTGTTGAGCATCCGCATCTGAATAGCGGTACGGTCGGTGTTGATGCCCATCTCACCGCCGAGGGCGTCGATCTCGCGGACGAGGTGTCCTTTGGCCGGACCGCCGACAGCCGGGTTGCAGGGCATCATGGCAATATTGTCCATATCGAGGGTGACGAGCAGTGTGCGCACGCCGAGGCGGGCGGCGGCCAGCGCCGCCTCGCAGCCGGCGTGGCCGGCGCCGACGACGATTACGTCATAGCTTCCGGCTGAGAACATATAAAACCAACTCCAATTAAAACGTGAGGCAGATTGGGGCTTACTTTCCGATGCAGAACTGCGTGAATATCTGGTCGATAATATCTTCGCCGACCGTCTCGCCGGTGATTTCGCCGAGTTTCTCCCACGCCGCCCGAAGGTCGACGACGACGCAGTCGGGGGGCATGCCGGCGGCCACAGTGGCGAGGGCGTCGGCCAGGCGTTCGCGCGCCTGCTGGAGGATGCGGCTGTGGCGCACATTGTTTACGAACGCCCCCTCCGGCTGGCTGACCTGTCCGCTGTAGACCATCTCGACAATGACTTTTTCCAACTCTTCGACTCCGGCGCCTTCGAGGGCGGATATTCTTATGACCGGCTTACCGGCGACGTGACGATGGACCTCGTCAAAGTCTATAACCGACGGGAGATCGGTCTTGTTGATCAAAACAATCGCCGACCGGCCTTCAAGCAGGCCCATGACCTCCTTGTCCTCGGCCGCAAGCGGCGCCGACGCGTCGAGCAGCAGCAGGATGAGGTCGGCTTGGGCGATGGCTTCGCGGGCCCTGGCGACGCCGATGCGCTCGACAACGTCGGCTGTCTCGCGGATGCCGGCCGTGTCGACGACCTTGATCGGGATGCCGCCGATGTTGACGAATTCTTCAATGAGATCGCGGGTTGTGCCCGGTATCTCGGTGACGATCGCCCGCTTTTCGCCGAGCAGGGCGTTCAGCAGGCTGGATTTGCCTACGTTGGGCTTGCCGATGATGACCGTCTCCAACCCTTCCCGCAGGATGCGCCCCGTCTGGGCAGTGGCCAGCATCCGGTCGAGATCGACGCACAGCTTGTCCGCCGCGGCTGCGACATCCCGAGCCGCCAGTTCTTCGATATCGTTTTCGGGAAAGTCGATTGCCGCTTCCAGGTGGGCGACGAGGCGAAGAATTTCGTGGCGGAAGGCGCGGACCTTATCGGAAAAGGCTCCGGCCAGATGCCCGACCGCCATGCGCAGCGAGGCGTCGGTTCTGGCGCGGATGACGTCTATTACCGCTTCGGCCTGGGTGAGGTCGAGGCGTCCATTCAAAAAAGCCCTCTTGGTGAATTCCCCCGGTTCGGCCAACCGCACCCCGGCGGCGAGAACGAGGCCGAGGACGCGCCGTAGGGGCAGAGGGCCGCCGTGGCAATGGATCTCGGCTACGTCTTCGCGGGTGTAGGATCGGGGAGCGCGCATTACAAGCAGCAGCGCTTCGTCCACCGTCTGGCCGCTATGCGGATCGACAATGCTGCCGTAAGCCGCCCGGTATGACTGCTGCCCGCTTGCCGGGGCGCCGCTGGCGGCGCGGAAAATGGCGCCGGCCACGGCGATGGCGTCCGGCCCGCTGAGGCGGACGATGCCTATGCCGCCCTCGCCCACGGCTGTTGCTATGGCGGCTATGGTGTCTTCCTGGAACACCTCAATCACCTGCTTCTGGCTGATGGGGAACCATCTCCATTGTTTCTCCCCGCGGGAAAATTATGCGGGTCTGCCGAACACGGGCGCAATCGACGCCTGCATGCGACAAACCCAGTAATACTTCTATTACTGGGCTTGAGGAAGCGCGTTATTTTTTCAGGGCAATTACGACTTTGCGGAAGGGCTCTTCGCCCTCGCTGAAGGTCGTCACCCGCAGATCGTCCTGGAGGGCGGTATGTATTATCTTGCGCTCGTGGGGGCTCATCGGTTCGAGGACGACTTTCTCGCCGCGCAGCTTCACCCGGTCGGCCAGCCGCTGAGCCAGCCGCACCAGCGTCTCCTCGCGGCGCTTACGGTAGTCTTCCACGTCGATGATTATCCTCACCCGCTCTTCGCTTTCCCGGTGGGCGGCGAGATTGGTCAGGTACTGGAGCGCGTCCAGCGTCTGTCCGTGCTTGCCGATCAGGATGCCAAGATCTTCGCCGCGCAAGTTGAGGGTCACCTGATCGATGCCGGTGAGTTTCTCGATCCTTACGTTGAGCTTCATGGCCTTGAAAACGCTCGTCAGGAAAGTTTTCGCTACTTCGACCGGATCAGACGTCGGCTTGACGGCCGAGCTAGCGCGCTCCTTATTCTCCTGCGGGGCGGCGCCATGGCCGGCAACCAGCCCGACCCGCACGCGGGCGGGTTTACCGCCGAGAAAACCGAACAGCCCTTTGCTGGGTTCTTCCAACACTTCGTATTCAATTTGCTCCCGGCTTACACCGAGTTCGGCAATAGCGGCCTCGACAGCCTCATCTACCGTCTTGCCCGTCTTTTCCACACTAGTCATAGGCTCAGCGCGCCCCTCCCTGCGCCGCAGCAGCCGGCTTATAGAGCCACCACTGCTGGGCTATTTGCACCACATTGCTTACCACCCAGTACAATCCCAGCCCGGCAGGGAAGGTAATGGTAATATACCCGATGAACAGCGGCATGAACAAAAGCATCATCTTATTCTGCTGCGACTGGTCGGTGGTGGTCTGCTTGGTGGAAATGTAAGTGGTGGCCGCCGCGAGGAACGGCAGGATGTAGTAAGGATCGCTGGGGTTGTCCTGCGCCAGGTTCGCCAGCCAAAGGAAGCCGGGGTTGCTGACATAGGTGTATTCCTTGATGGCGAAGAAGATCGCGATGAAGAACGGCATCTGGATAACGAGCGGCAGGCAGCCGGCCAGCGGATTAACGCCCGCTTCCTTGTAAAGCGTAGCCACCTCGCGGTTCATCTTTTCTTTGTTATCCTTGTATTTCTCCTGCAGAGCCTTCAGTTTGGGAGCGATATCCTGCATCGCTTTCATCGATTTAACCTGTTTAACCGTCAGCGGATAGAGAATCATTTTGATAGCTATGGTCAGCAGGATGATGGCGATACCGTAGCTGGGCACGCCCACCTTCGCCGTGATATTGTAAAAGAACGTCAGCGCGGCTTTCATCAAATCGACAAGATAATCAAATCCGGGCAAAAAGCTCACTTCCTTTTATACGATGTGCAAACCTTGTCAGCGAACGGGATCATAGCCGCTGGCACCGAAAGGGTGGCAGCGGAGGATACGCCTGACGGCCATCTTTGTACCCGTCCAAGGCCCGTGTTTCTCGACCGCCTCGAAAGCGTACTCCGAGCATGTTGGTACAAACCGGCAGGAAGGAGGCTTGAGTGGAGAAATAAACTTCCGGTAGAACAGGATGGCGTAGAGGAGTAAGGATTTCATGCGCAACTCCTCCTTTTCAGACGAGGATTTTGGCCCGTTCGCATAGATGCAACAAAGCGGCGGTCACCGTAGGCAAAGTCCCGTTCACCAACGATTGGCGGCCAACGATAATAAGGTCGAAGCCGTTCTTCAATTTGTGCTGCTGGAGACGGTAGGCCTCGCGCAACAATCTCTTCACGCGGTTGCGGACAACCGCATTTCCCAGCCGCTTGCCGGCAGCAAAACCTACACGGCGTTCGCGGCCGTGCTGGGGAAGAACGTATAGAACCATTTGTCGATTGGCGATAGACTTACCACTCCGGTATACCGCCTGGAAGCTCTTGTTCCGGCGCAACCGGCCAGACTTCGGCAATTTATACATTTTTCATCCCGCTAAATGGAAAAATAGGCCACTCCCAGCGGCCTATGCAGACAGTCTCTTGCGGCCTCTTGCCCGTCTCTTCTTCAGGACGAGGCGGCCACCCTTTGTCTTCATGCGTTCGCGGAACCCGTGGGTTCTCTTTTTCCACAGAGTATTCGGCTGGTAGGTCCGTTTCATTTATTTACACCTCCTTAGAGCAAAGACGCGATAGCTCCCCATGTTAAATCTTGCATTTTTAACTATCTAAGATTATAGACCAGTCCTTTGCCCAGTGTCAAGAATTTTACTGAGTCTCCCTGTGGATAAAAATGGCGCACCACCCATAGAGTCAAAACTAACTGTTGATAACTTGTCCGTGTTTTGCTAATATAAAATAGAAAAAGGTGGTCGGATTGGTGGGCTATTCTTACTGAATTAACATAATCTACCGGCCCTCGCAACCGATACGCGGCAAGGGTTTCTGCTTATTGCCGGTGTATTTTTTTTTCGTCCGGACCCTTGTTTTTAGCGGGTTATTCACATGTGTTAATAATACTGTGGATAATTTATGTAGCGTTCCTTTACCTGTGCACATTGCCGACGAAAGGACGGTTATCATGGATACTGCTCATATGGCTGCGGTTTGGGAACAAGTACTTAAAAGTATGGAAAAAGAAATTATTAAGCCAATTTTCGATACTTGGATCAGGTCGACTATTCCCCTGTCGCTGACCGATACAACCCTGGAAATAGGCACCCCCAGCCAGTTTATAAAAGACTGGATTGAAACCCGTTACACTTCAACCATTCAGAATACCGTTCAACAAGTGTTGCATAAGCCCATCGAAATCCGCTTCGTCAATCTCGACCTTGAAAGCGAGAAGAGTCAGAGCGAACAGAAACTGGGCGAAGATTCGTCAAAGCCGTTTGTAGAGAAAATATCCATTCCTCCCAATCAGGAAAACGGCCTGGAAGAATTACACACAAGACGGACTCCCAACGGCTCAGAGGAAATTCTTTCCTCTCTGAATCCCAAGTATACATTCGAAACCTTTGTCATCGGAAATTCAAACCGCTTTGCCCATGCCGCGTCTCTGGCGGTCGCCGAAGTTCCGGCTAAGGTTTATAACCCGTTCTTTATTTACGGCGGTGTCGGTCTTGGCAAAACCCATCTGATGCACGCTATCGGTCACCGCATCAGACAAAACCACCCCCATTTAAAAGTAGTGTATATTTCCAGCGAGAAATTCACCAATGAACTGATCAACTCTATCCGTGACGGCAATCCCGAAAGCTTCCGTCAGAAGTACCGCAATATAGACGTTCTGCTCGTCGACGATATCCAGTTTCTGTCCAAGAAAGAGCATACCCAGGAAGAGTTTT
Organism: Sporomusaceae bacterium; assembly: GCA_031460455.1. NCBI lineage: Bacteria > Bacillati > Bacillota > Negativicutes > Selenomonadales > Sporomusaceae > Sporomusaceae bacterium. The sequence goes on along the minus strand of JAVKTQ010000018.1, from coordinate 27,076 downwards.
TTCATACTTTCAATACCTTGCACGAAGCCAATAAACAAATTATTATTTCCAGCGACCGGCCGCCACGGGAAATTCCTACCCTGGAGGATCGCCTACGGTCGCGATTTGAGTGGGGTCTTATCACCGATATCCAGCCGCCTGACTTGGAAACCAGGATCGCCATCCTTCGCAAGAAAGCAATCATCGAAGGCTTTACCATGCCAAACGATGTTATGGTTTTTATTGCCAGTCGCATCGACAATAATATCCGCGAACTTGAAGGAGCCCTTATCAGGGTCATTGCCTATGCATCGCTGACAAATCAGAGTATCGATATGAACCTGGCCACCGAAGCGCTTAAGGATATTTTCCCCAACAGCCGTCCTCGTCAGATAACTATGGAGCTTATCCAGCAGATAGTTGCCGTTTATTTCAAGATTAAGCAGGAAGACCTGCTTGCTAAAAAGCGAACCCGCAACGTTACATATCCCCGTCAGATTGCCATGTATCTGTGCCGCGAACTGACGGAAACTTCTTTGCCCCGCATCGGCGAAATGTTCGGCGGTCGCGATCACACGACAGTTATTCACGCCCACGACAAAATCAGCCGCGAACGAAACGAAGATGTTAAACTTAACAATATTCTCAAGGAAATAACCAAACGCATCGAAAGTGCATAACTTTGTGAGTAGTTTATGGATAGTATTATCAGCTTTTTGTTGATACTGTCTTATGAATGATAAATGGTCCAATATTGTGGTTTCCCGGTTGATATTATCGACAAGATATCAACAGCGCCGAAGCTGTTTCGACAATATGTGCGCCATATTATTAACATATTGACAGGCCCTAATACTATTACGGCTATTTTACTATCTTATGTTTTTTAAAGTTGTAATATACCAATGGGAGGTAAAAGAAGATGAAAATTTTTTGCCCGAAAGATGATTTGCACCATGCCGTGCAGACGGTGCAAAAGGCGGTGGCTACCAAAACACCTCTCCCGATCCTGACAGGCATATATCTTTCCGCTCAAAACGGCAAGCTTCAACTGCAGGCTACCGACTACGAAGTCGGCATCAGCTGCACTGTGACGGCTACCGTAGAAGAGCCGGGGGCAATTGTCCTGTCGGGTCGTTATCTTCAGGAAATGGTGCGCCGCTTACCGGGCGATACGATCGAAATATCCTCAAGTAAAGAAGACCGGACGATTAAAATAACTTCCCAGAATTCGCAGTTCAATCTTCTTAGCCTGCCGGCAGAGGAATTCCCTGTCTTAAAACCGGTCAGCGGCGATAATTCCTTCACCGTCCAAGATGGAATTCTCCGCGATCTTATCAAAAAAACGGTGTTTGCCAGTGCCACCGACGAGGCCAGGCCGATATTTACCGGCGGCCTGATAGAAGTAGAAAACGACGAAATCCGTATGGTCGCCACAAATACACATCGCCTGGCGCTAAAAAGAGCAAAACTCGCTGCCGGCAGCGGAAACGCCAAGATGATTATTCCTGCCAAGATACTCAACGAGCTGGCCAGGCTGCTGGCAACGGAAGAACCGATGGATGTTTCCCTGTCCTGGCAAAAAAATCAGGTAGGAATCGTTTTTGACGACGTATATATTAATTCCCGTCTGATTGAAGGGCAATTTCCCGATTACAACAAAGTAATCCCCGCATCGTTTGCTACTAAGGTTCAACTCAATACCGACCAGTTCCTGGACGCGGTCGAGCGTGTTTCGCTTCTCGCCAGGGATGGGGAATACAATGTTGTAAAATTTTTCTTTAAAGACGGCGCGGTTGTGATTTCATCCAACAACCCGGATGTAGGTAAAGCGCGGGAAATAGTCGAGGCGAAAACGGACGGCAACGAAGTGGAAATAGCGTTTAATGCTAAGTATGTAACCGACATTCTTAAAAATATCGACAGCGACGAACTGGTGTTCTCGCTTAACACGCCACTCAGTCCCGCCGGCATAAAACCCGTCGGCGATGACAATTATACTTATGTAATCACGCCTGTGCGCACTGGCTGAGAGGGATAAAAATGGAGGATATAACCATTCATACCGAAACCATTCAGCTTGATCAGTTTTTGAAATGGGCCGGCGCCGCAGAAAGCGGCGGACAGGTTAAGGAAATGGTGTCGGCAGGCATGGTGTCGGTCAACGGGGTAACTGTCAGCGAGCGGCGCAAGAAGTTGCAGCCTGGTGATGTCGTTGTCGTGAAAGACTACGGGAGTTGGAAGGTCGCCGGCGCATAAAGGTGGCAGCATGAGGGTAGATAGGCTTAATCTGAGGAATTATCGCAACTATACAACCCTTGAGGTTGAGTTCACAAATAATATAAATATTTTTGTCGGTGAGAACGCCCAAGGCAAGACAAACATCCTCGAAGCGATTTACCTCGGGGCGGTGGGTCGTTCTCACCGCACTGCCGAGGACGACGATCTGGTAAAATGGGATCAAGACAGTGCCAGTGTCGACCTTTTTTTTACCCGCCAGGGAGTAGCCAATAAGATGGGCTTCAGGCTAATAAAAGGGCGAAATAAAGAGATATTATTTAATGATTTCGCAATTAAACCGCGCGAAGTAATAGGGTCACTGAATGCCGTGCTTTTTTCGCCCGAGGATCTGTGGCTGATAAAAGGGGCTCCTTCTTTGCGGAGGCGATTTCTCGATATAGAGATTTCCCAAGCGTCGCCTCTTTATTATCGCAATCTGCTGCAGTACAACCGGGTGGTAAATCAGCGTAACCACCTGTTGAAGAAAATTTTTGACCGCAGCAAATTGCCGGAGTTGCTACCGTCATGGGAGGAGCAACTGGCCAAGCTGGCGGTGTTTATTGTTACAAAACGTCTGGAAGCGGTAAAGAAGCTTGGCATGCTGGCCAACTTGATGCACCGCCGCCTGACGGGGAGCAGGGAAAACCTGTCGTTTGCCTATCAGCTTGCAGCCGGGGACGGCACCATTCCGGACGACCTATATGGCTGGTATCGCAGTAAGTTCGAGGAATTGCGGCAGATGGACATTGCCCGTGGCAGCACGTCGGTCGGGCCCCACCGCGATGATATAATTCTTAGGGTTAATAACCGAGAATTGCGCAGCTTCGGGTCGCAGGGCCAGCAGCGAACAGGCATACTGGCATTGAAACTGGCCGAGCTTGAGTTTCTCAAGTCGGAAACGGGGGAATATCCTGTGTTGCTGCTTGACGATGTGATGAGCGAATTGGATAGTCTGCGACGCGAGCAACTGTTATCTTTTATCCGTGACCGTATCCAGACTTTTATAACGGCTACCGATGCCACCCTTTTCCCGGCGGCGCGCGCCGTGCGTTATTTCCGGGTTCAAGACGGGATGATTATGGAGTGAGCGGGATGAATTCTCTGCGCGAAATCGTGCCCCGGATGATGAAAAACATCGGTCTTGAAAAGAGATACAAGGATGAGATGATAATTCTCAACTGGCGGCAGATAGTCGGCGAGGAAATTGCGGCCAACACCAGGCCCGGAAGGATAAGTCGCCGGGTGCTGACGTTGGCGGCCAAAAACGCTGTCTGGGCCCATCATCTTTCGACCCTTAAGGAGGAAATAATCGCTAAAATCAACGCTTATGCGGGGGGAAAAGCGGTCGGCGATTTAAAGTTCCAGGCAGGATATTTGCGAAACGACCAGAATGAAGAAAATGGTGAAGATCGATCTCCGGCCATAAACTGGCGGGAGATAAGACTGGAAAGCGGCGAGAAGAAAGTGATCGAAGAGATGACAGCTCCGCTGGCCGACGACTTACTTCGCGCTAAGATGAGGCGCCTACTCGGCAAAGAGCTATCTTTTCGTAAAATCCGCCGCAGGCAGGAATGGCAGCCGTGCAGACAGTGCGGGGTGCTCAGGCCAGCCGGCGACGAGCTGTGCATGACCTGCGCGGCCGCAGTGAGGGCCGCGGGGCGCGATGCTGTCCGCAAGCTTCTGCGGGACGCGCCGTGGCTGGGTTACGAGGAATGCACGCGCTATATTGCATGCCGCCGCAGCGACTTTGCCGCCGTCAGGGACGAATTGGCCGATGCGTTGCTCACAGCGGCGGCCCGCGATGAAAATGACCCGGTCGCGGTGCCGCTATTGGCAATGCTTTTATACAAGGTCGGCCCTCAGGGCATATCAGAAGAAATGCTCGCCAACACGCTTGATAAAGTCAGGAGGAAAGGCAATGTTTCTGCATCTAGGCGCTGATACGGTGATACCCCTCCGCGACGTAATCGCCATCACCGATATCAAGACTGTAAGGTCGGGGATAAACGATGATTTCCTGCGGGTGATGAGAGAAGAAAATATGATTGACGATATTTCCGACGGCAACGCAAAGAGTTTCGTCGTTACCGACAAACTGGTGTTCCTGTCGGCAATTTCTGCGGCGACCCTCAAGAAACGGGCCAATTTCCTGGCTGAAGACGACGAAGACTAAAAGATAAACATGTTTGTTATTAGGGGGCAGGAGGTTCTCAATGGCGGCAAATGATACGACTGTAAACGGCAATTATGGCGCCGAACAGATCCAGGTGCTGGAAGGTCTGGAGGCGGTACGCCGCCGGCCGGGCATGTATATCGGCAGCACATCGGGCAGGGGCCTGCATCACCTTGTATACGAGGTGGTCGACAATAGTATCGACGAAGCGCTGGCCGGCTACTGCGACCGGGTCGAGGTTACTGTTCACAACGACAATAGCATTACTGTCGTCGACAACGGCCGTGGCATTCCCGTGGGTATGCACGAATCGGGACTGCCGGCGGTGGAGCTCGTGTTGACAAAGCTGCACGCCGGCGGCAAGTTCGGCGGCGAGGGCTATAAAGTTTCCGGCGGCCTGCACGGCGTCGGCGTCTCGGTCGTCAACGCGCTTAGCGAGGTGCTCGAAGTTCAGGTCAAGCGCGACGGCAAGGTATATGAGATAAAATTCGCCCGCGGCTTGACGGCAGCTCCGCTCAAGGAGATCGGCACGACAACCGAGACCGGGACCAAGGTACACTTCAAGCCGGACGCGGAGATATTCGAGGAGACGGTCTTCCAGTTCGAAACACTGGAGCACCGCCTGCGCGAGCTGGCTTTCCTCAATCGCAACATCTTCATAGCCCTTAGCGACGACAGGACGGGCGCCCGCAAGGAATTCCACTATGAGGGCGGTATCGTCTCGTTCGTCAAGCACCTCAACAAGAGCAAGGACGCCCTTCACGAAGAGCCGGTCTTTATTTCCGGCACTCGCGAGGATACCGTTGTCGAGATCGCCTTGCAGTATAACGACGGGTACGTCGAGACGATATTCTCTTATGTAAACAACATCAACACCCAGGAGGGCGGCACCCATCTCAGCGGCTTCAAGACGGCGCTCACCCGCGCCATCAACGATTATTGCCGCAAATACAACCTCCTTAAGGAAAATGACGAGAACCTCAGCGGCGAAGACGTACGCGAGGGTCTGACGGCGATTATCAGTCTCAAGGTGCGCGAGCCGCAGTTTGAGGGCCAGACCAAGACCAAGCTTGGCAATAGCGAGATCCGCGGTATTGTCGACACGATAATGTTCGAGGGGCTTAACGAGTTTTTCGAGGAAAACCCGGCGATAACCCGCAAGATTATCGAAAAATCGTTGATGGCCTCGCGGGCCCGCGAGGCGGCCCGCAAGGCGCGCGAACTCACCCGGCGCAAGAACGCCCTTGAAGTCAGCGCGCTCCCCGGCAAACTGGCCGATTGCTCGGTGAAAGACCCCGAACAGGCCGAAATTTACCTGGTCGAAGGCGACTCGGCCGGCGGCTCGGCCAAACAGGGGCGCGACCGTCGTTTTCAGGCCATTCTCCCGCTGCGCGGTAAAATCCTCAATGTCGAAAAGGCGCGGCTGGACAAAATTCTCAACAACGAGGAGATTCGGACGATGATTACCGCCTTTGGCTGCGGCATCTCCGATGATTTCGACATCGAAAAGGCCCGCTACGGCAAAATTATTATCATGACCGACGCCGATGTCGACGGCGCACACATCCGCACGCTGCTGCTCACCTTTTTCTACCGCTACATGCAGCCGCTTATCCTCGCCGGCAAAGTCTACATCGCCCAGCCGCCGCTGTACCTTGTGAAAAAAGGCAAGGAACAATGGTATCTTTATAGCGACGAGGAACTCGAGCGCCGCATGGCGCTCAGCGGGCGAGAGGGCACGACGGTCCAGCGCTATAAAGGCCTTGGCGAGATGAACCCCGAGCAGCTATGGACGACGACCATGAACCCTGAAGTTCGCACCATCCTCCAGGTAACTCTCGAGGACGCCGTCGAGGCAGACGATATATTCTCCAAGCTCATGGGCGACAAAGTCGAGCCGCGCCGCCAGTTCATCGAGGAGTATGCCAAGATGGTGCAGAATCTCGATATCTAGCAGATGTTTGTGTCGGATTACCCATAAGTTGATATTTTAACCTATAAGTTAATAAAATTGTGATGGGGGCGAAAGTAACTATATTACTTTTCGTCCCTATTTTTAGTAAAATCACTATGAAGCTATTTTTTCACATTAACCATAAGTAATTTACTTTTCAATCTATTCTGTTGAACTTGTGGGTATTCTGTGGTAATGTAGCTAATGAAATGTAGTAAATAAACTACATTTCATCCGCCGTCTATATACCAAGGAAGAGGGTGAACTATGATGGATCGGACAAGTAAAGAATATACAGCCTTCTTGGAACAGGTTTTAGAGCAGGTGGACGGGACAATTGTTACAGATGCCGAAGGAAAAGTAGTCTATCTCAATAAAAAATATGCGGATATGCTTGGTGTGGATGTTGAAAAATCTATCGGTAAATATGCCCGAGAAATCATACCTCAAACTCGAATGGACATTGTGGCCAAAACAGGCCAAGAGGAAATCGGCTCAGTGCATATGGTTAAAGGAACCATACCTGTAGTGTGCAATCGTTTGCCAGTAATGAAGGATGGGAAATCAATTGGGGCGGTAGCTTTTACGACTTTTCGGAAGATGGATGAAGTTGCTTCGCTTTTTGCCGAAATTAACCGGCTCAACCTTGAAATTAAAGAATACAAATCCGAGCTTGTTAAATTGCGAGGTGCAAAATACTCATTGGGTCAGGTAGTCGGTTCATCTCCGCAATTACAGAAAGTGAAGGAGCTAATAAAAAAGGTGGCTCCGTCCAAACTCGCCGTTCTGATTAGCGGCGAGACCGGTACTGGAAAAGAGCTGTTTGCTCAAGCTATTCACCAACTTAGTCCTAGGAAACACAAGACGTTTGTAAGAATTAACTGTGCAGCTATCCCCAAAGAACTTCTGGAGTCGGAGCTCTTTGGTTACGAAGAAGGAGCTTTCAGCGGGGCCAAAAAGGGCGGCAAGCCGGGTAAATTTGAGCTTGCAAATGAAGGCACTCTTTTGCTTGATGAAATCAATGAATTGCCTATTTTCCTCCAATCTAAACTCTTAAGGGTCATCCAAGAGCATGAAATCGAGCGGGTTGGAGGAATAAAACCAATCGAAATCGACGTTAGGCTGATATGTACGACGAATCGTGATATGCAGGATTTAGTACGCAAAGGCGAATTCAGGGAAGACTTATTTTATAGGATTAACGTTGTCGATGTCAGTATCCCGCCTCTACGTCAACGCAAGGAAGAAATTAGAGACCTTACGAGCCATTTCATAAAAAAAATTAACGCTAATCATGGCTTGGGAATTACTGGCATTAAAGAAGATGTACTTAGATTATTCGAAAAATATCAATGGCCAGGTAATGTCAGAGAGCTGGAGCATGTAATGGAAAGAGCGGCCGTAATGGCTATATCCGGTGAGCTTGATGAAGCTCATTTCGATTATCTCATACCTCGTTTATTAGGTAACACGGAAACAAATTCGGCGGAACAAAACGGCTCGGCTAGTTTAGGAAGGGTCAAAGACGTGGCGGAAAAGCAAGCAATCTTAAATGCATTGTCCAAGGCTAATGGCAACAAAACAGCTGCGGCTAATGAGTTGAATATCCATCGAACCCTACTCTATGCTAAAATGAAAAAACACGGCATAGTGTAGTTAATTAACTACGATTGCTGTAGTGAAACGACTACGCGAGCAACCCCTAAAAAGCCTGGCAATTCAGGTTTTATAGGGGTTTTATTTATTGGCATACATATTGCGTTTAGGAAGGGCGCAGAGTGGGGAGGTGAGTCGACAATTCTGCGAAAATTCTTAGTTTGACAAATTATCTTATATGAGGAGTTGAAAGCTAAGTGACACAAAAGTTGATAATCACCGCAGCAGTAACGGGAGCAGTTCATACTCCCAGTATGTCGCAATATCTGCCAATTACTAAAGAGCAGATTATCGACGACGCCGTTAAAGCTTGCGAAGCTGGGGCCTCCGTAGTCCATATCCATGCGCGCGACCCTGAGACGGGACGACCGACCAGCAATCTTGAGATGATGGGTGAAATCGTTTCAGGGATAAAGAAACGGTCAGATGTTATCGTATGTATCACCACAGGCGGCCAGTTGGGTATGTCTCTGGAAGAAAGGCTCGCCGCAGTTCCCGCTTTCCAGCCCGAACTCGCATCCTGTAATGCCGGCTCGGTGAATTTTGTCCTGCAACCGGCAGCAGCAAAAATTACTAATCCCAAATTCGACTGGGAGATTCCCTTTCTTGAGGGGACATACGATCTTGTCTTTGCCAACACGTACAAAGGGCTTGAATATTACATCACGACAATGAATCAGTACGGGACTTTGCCTGAATTCGAAGTTTACGATGTCGGCATGATCAATAATATAGCCTTCTTTATCCGCAAAGGCATTGTGAAAAAGCCCGTTTACATCCAATTCGTCATGGGGATTTTGGGCGGTATTCCGGCCACGATAGAAAACTTGGCTTTCTTAGTCAAAACGGCAAAAGAGCAAATCGGCGACTTCAAATGGTCGTGCGCTGCGGCTGGCAAAGCGCAATTCCCTCTTGTTACGGCTGCCTTGGGCATGGGCGGCAACGTGCGGGTAGGACTTGAAGACAATTTATATATCAAGCCCGGCATCCTGGCAAAGTCAAGTAGTGAACAAGTGGAGTTGATACGCAATATCGCTGAAAGACTGGGCCGTGAAGTGGCTACTCCTGCAGAAGCGAGAACGATCTTAAGCTTAAAGGGCTTAGATAAAATTGGCTTTTAAGTGCGTCAAATCCAGTGGTCAAACAAGATCAGAGTTGGGAGAATGGTAAAAGTGATAAAAAAAGTAGCAGTTCTGGGCGCTGGGACAATGGGACATGGAATAGCCGAATCCTTTGCCATGTATGGCTATGACGTAACCCTGTACGATCTCAGCACCGAAGTGCTTGATAAAGCCAAGGGGTTAATCGCGCAAGAACTGGAGATGCTTGCCGAGGAAGACTTTATCAAAACAGAGGAAATACCGGCTATCCTTGACAGAATAAAGTGTTTTTCTGATCTGAAGCAAGCGGTAGAAGACCGAGAGTATGTTATTGAATCAGCTCCTGAAAATATGGAATTAAAGCAGAAGTTATTTAAACAACTAGATGAACTCTGCCCCTCTAATACGATATTGGCAAGCAACACTTCCAGTCTGTCGCTAAGCGGGATGATGGCGCTCGTGAGTGAGGAACGGAAAAAGCGGATGATTGTGAACCACATGTTCAATCCGGCGCACCTCATTCCGTTAGTAGAAATCTCTTCTTTCGGCAATATGCCGGAGGAGATCTATAAAGAGGTGGAGAGTCTCTATCTTTCCATCAAGAAGCAACCCGTGCGAGTTCTGAAAGATGTTCCAGGGTTGGTGGCAAACCGCATAATGCAAGGAGTTGCGAGAGAGGTATTTTCTTTGATTGAGCAAGGGGTTGCAGAGGCAAGCGATATCGACAAGGCGTTGAAATTTGGTCCTGCTTTTCGTTATGCAACTACCGGTCAACTCGAAGTAACCGATTTTGGTGGTTTGGACATATGGTGCGTTGTCGGCGATAACCTCCTAAAGGTTATGGATAATTCGCAGGGTGCGAACAAGCTGCTACGGCAAAAGGTGAGCGAGGGTAAACTGGGGGTGAAGAGCGGCGAGGGGTTCTATAAGTATGATCCCGATAAAGTGCCCGAAGTCAGGAAAAAGTTCATGACAAAGCTAATCCGCCAAATGAAAGTATCTCAACTTTATGTGTAGTTCTTATTTTGCAGGTATAGGAGGGGGTTAATTAATGGATCTCAGCGTAATAGGCATAATCTTGTCTTTGGTGGTGCTGGTTGTTCTGGCTCTTCGCGGGTGGCATATTATTTTGCTCGCACCTGTCGCTACTGTTATAGTGTGCCTGTTTTCGGGGCTGGATGTATTGCAGAGCCTGTATGGACCATATATGGAAGGGTTCATCGCGTATGCGAAAAGATTTTACTTGGTTTTCCTTGGGGCTTCCTTATTCGCGAAATATATGGATGACTCCGGCGCCGCTAAGACGATCGCGCTTGCTATTCTAAACAGGGTGGGCAAGGATAAACCTTTTCCTATGTTAGTGGCTATATGGCTAATAACATCAATTCTGACATATGGCGGCGTTAATCTTTGGGTCGTTGCTTTTGCCTTGATCCCAATCGCATTGCCAATATTTAAGGAAATGGATTTGCCGTGGCATTTGTGCCTGGCCCCTTTTATGCTTGGCTTAGGAACCGCGACCATGACGATGTTCCCGGGAACCCCGGCAATACAAAATATAATGCCGACAAAGTATTTAGGAACAACTGCCGCCGCGGCACCGCTCATTGGTATTGTTTCCTCGATAATCTGTACTGCCCTGGGACTGTACTACACTCATTGGGCTCTGCGAAAAGCCCAGCAGCGCGGGGAGGTTTTCTCCAAGCCTGAGAATATGATGATTGGCAACGTTGAAAAAACAAACTTACCGTCGTTAATCGTATCAATCATTCCGCCCGCGGCGCTGTTGATTATCCTAAATATTTTTAAGATAGATATCGTATATTCGCTGCTTATCGGAACGCTGTTATGCATAGTGCTGTTTTTTAAATATGTTAATAACCACCTGGATACTCTAAACAAAGGAGCAGTCAACACGGTCTTGCCGTTGGTAAATACTTGCGCCGACGTCGGTTTTGGCAAGGTCGTTGCTGCAACTACAGGGTTTACCACGGCTGTCAATACGCTGATGAATATTCCGGGGCATCCTTTGATTTCTATGGCTATTGCTATTAATTTACTTGCAGGCCTCACCGGGTCAGGGTCCGGAGGTCTTGGTATTGCCCTGGAAGTATTGATTCCAAAATATCAAGCTTTAGGGATCAATCCTGAAGTTATTCACCGTATTGCGTCGATGGCGTGCGGCGGTTTGGATACAATGCCGCATAACGGTGCCGTAATAACTATTTTGGCAGTTTTTGGCCTGACTCATAAGGTCGGCTATAGGCATATGTTTGCTACGTGTGTGGTTGTTCCCTTAATTACCATTATTCCGGCGATTATCCTCGCAATACTGTTCTATTAAGTTATATCAGGTGTGCTGCTGATTTAGTAAAAGTCATTAAAGGCAAGGTGAGGTTGCTTGGACAATATTGCGGCAGCCGAAGTCTTGCATCTCTTTTCTTTAGTCAAGGCCGAAAGAAAACGAATGAAGATTAATTGAACAAATGCGGGCACCAGGTTTGACACTTACAACCCGGACGACCTAATAATGGCCAACGCGTAACATACGCATTGGCCATTATTTATTAGTAAGTAATGCTAGGTTTTGCGCTGGTTTTGGGTGCTTTTTCCGTCATACTGCGGGGTGGTATGCTTTTCCTGGATAGAAATTGTTTTGCATGCGAGCTATCTGAAAGGATATAAGCTGCATGCCCATAGAATATAACAATATAACAATTATTTAAAATTGGGTGATTATTCATGAACTTCGACGGCAAACGGATTGTCTTAATGAGTTATCCGAGATTGACAAAAGTAATCTCCCAATTGGTCCCGTCATATTTGAAGGAAGTCATTGTTTATGAGGCGCAAATACACGAAGTGTTGGATATATCTAGAAAGCTTATCTATGAAAACGCTGTGGATGTTATTATCAGTGGCGGAGGAAATGGGCAGTGCCTGAAGGAGAATATTAAAGAAATCCCGGTTATCGTTTTTAAAATAACCGTGGCTAATCTGCTGGAAGGGATCAAAAGCCTGAGTAAGCAATCGAGCAAAATCGGGATTCTTGGCTACAAGAACGCTATCCCGGACCTCCTAACATACAGGGAGTATATTGCCTGCGATTTTGTTCAGGAGTGGTACGATAACCAGGAACAAATGCCGGAAATCTTCGGGAGGATGGTTGATTCCGGCTGTGACGGCTTTATCGGGACCGGAGTGGTCTGCGACTATGCAACCGATTTTGGGTTCTCAGCTTATATGGTGTATTCGCGGGACAACGTGGAAAATACTTTCCGCGAGGCTTTTGAATATGAAGGAACGATCTCTTTCAACAAGGAGAGAGAGGAAAGGACAAATGTTATATTAAATCATTCAAAACGAGCCTTTCTATTTATCAATCCTGATCGCATAATTCAAACAGCCAATTCATCGGCGGAGAAAATCCTGGGCATTCCCGGCAACAAGCTTGTGGGTAGCAATCTTGACGAAATTGTAAGTCTTAGCGAGTATGATTCGATTATTAACGGTACGGAAACTGAAAGCATGATAAAAATGATGGGCAAGGAACTAGTCGTCACTTGGAAGCCCATTAGGATAGAAAACCAGTTGAAAGAGGTTATCGCTTTTTTTGACGATAGCTATAATGACCTGGACCTGGGGTTGTACAAAAGCAGGAAGGAGCTTTTGCAGAGCGGCTTTTTTGCTTCGTATTCGTTCCGCAATATCGTCGGCCATTCCAAGCCTTTGCAAGATGCCATCGATTTGGCCAGGGATTATGCCAGGAACAATCTGACGGTGTTGATCAGGGGTGAAACCGGCACCGGCAAGGAATTGTTTGCGCAATCGATCCATACTCACAGTTCCCGTAGCAACCGGCCGTTCGTTTCCGTCAATTGCTCCGCTTTGCCCGAATCCCTGTTGGAGAGTGAGCTTTTCGGCTACGAATCCGGCACTTTTACGGGAGGGAGAAAGGAAGGCAAGCCGGGTTTGATCGAACGAGCCGATACCGGGACCCTGTTTCTGGACGAAATCGGCGATATGTCTTTGGAAGGACAGGTAATGCTGCTGCGGGTGCTGCAGGAAAAGAAGGTCCGCAGACTGGGCGGGAACAAGATTATTCCGGTGGATGTACGGATAATAGCCGCAACCAACCAACCGTTGGAAAGCCTGATTCACAAGGAGCTTTTCCGTTCGGATTTATATTACCGTCTCAATGTGCTGAGTTTGGAAATTCCGCCGCTGCGGGGTCGCCGGGGCGATATTCCCGATTTAGTTGAGCATTTTGTTAACGAGCACAAGATTGCCGATTGCTCGGGAGAATTTCTCGAAACTTTAAAAACGGCTTTTCAGCAGGTTGATTATTATTGGCCCGGGAATATCCGCGAGTTGGAGAATGTATTTTTGCGTATTACCGCTTCGAAATGCAGGACGCCGCAGGAGATTAATCTGCTTTTGACCAGACTGCTGAATACCTTCGCGTTATACCCCGAGGGTACGAGGCTGAATGATGAACGGATATCAGACCGGTCGTTGACGGCAAGAGAGGAAAAAGCGCAAATTCTGCAAACTTTAGAGCGGATGCACTGGAATAAGACGAAGGCGGCAAAGTTTCTAGGGATGAGCAGAACTACTTTCTGGCGTAAGTTGAGCGATTTGGGAATTAATTAAAAGTAAATTGCGAAAAGGCAGAAAAATGAAACGAACCGTTTAAACGGTTTGTTTCATTTTTTATTGATATGGGTGACGAAATGCCGTATCCAGGGGCCTCTGCGTTGGCATGGCGTTTGCATCTTCAATAGATCGTGTGATTAGAAATACTGGTACGTGAGGTGCAGGATGAAAGCTGAAAGATCAGGGCCCCTAAAAGGGGTCACAGTATTGGAAATTGCCAATGTAATAGCCGGGCCTTTTGCTGGTTCGCTGCTGGCGGATTATGGCGCGGATGTCATTAAAATTGAACTTCCCGATGTCGGCGATCCCTATCGGCAGTTCATGCCGACCCATAATGGCGAGTCCTTGCGGTGGCCGACCATGGCTCGCAATAAACGGTGTGTTTCGCTGGATCTGCGGGTAAATAAGGGAAAAGAAATATTCCTGGAGTTGCTGAAAACCGCTGATATTGTGGTCGAAAATTTCCGGCCTGGGGTAATCGAAAAATGGGGTATTGGCTACGAGGTTATGAAACGGGCCAATCCCAAGATAATCCTGGTGCGCATTTCCGGGTTCGGCCAGACCGGCCCGTATCAAGAGAAAGTAGGTTTTGGCACTCCGGCCACGGCGTTCAGCGGCTATACATATCTGCAGGGATATCCCGACCGGGCCCCAATTAGTCCGCCGGTTTCGCTTTCCGATTATATGGCCGGGCTGTACGGCGTTATTGGCGGCTTAAGTTCGCTTACGGCGGTATTGAAGGGCGATCAGCAGGAAGGGCAGGTCGTCGATGTATCATTGTATGAACCGTTATTGAGGTTATTGGATGGCGTGATCGCGGAGTACGGAATAAACGGCAAGATCCCGGAAAGAACGCCGATGGTCACGGGGACGGCAAGTCCGAGTGATATGTTTCAGACTAAGGATAATAAATGGGTTATCATTGTCGCCAGTACGCAAAAAACCTGGGAGCGGTTAGCCGAGGTAATGAAGCGGGTGGATTTGATCAGTAACGAAAAATTTGAAACAAATCAGCAAAGGGTCAGGAATAACGACTTGTTGGTCGGGCTTGTCGGAAGATGGGTTAAGGAATTTACCATGACCGAGATATGCGAGTTGTTGGACGCGAACGGTATTCCGGTCAGTCCGGTCAATAGCATTGCCGATATTATGAAAAACGAGCAGTGTATCGCCAGGCAGGATGTTATCAGTGTTCCTCATCCGGCGCTGGGCGAAATCAAGATGCCGAATATTTTCCCGATTTTCTCCGATACCCCCTGTGAGGTAAGACATCCCGGCGCTTCCCTGGGTGAACATAACCGGGAAGTGTATATAGAGGAACTGGGACTGTCCGAAGAGGAGTTCCGTCAGTTAGAGAAACTGAAGATTATTTGAGAGGAGGTTCAAAATGGAATATCCCAGAAAAGTAGCGATCCGGGAAGTCAGCACTAGGGATGGTTTTCAAATCGAACAGCAATTCGTCGCCACCGACAACAAGGTTGAAATTATCAATATGCTCTCAGAATGCGGCTTTGCCAATATTCAATATACCGCGTTCGTCCATCCTAAGGCGATTCCCAATCTGAAAGACGCCGATGAAGTTTCGCAAAGAATCAAAAAGGTCCCGGGGGTGCATTATTCGGCGCTGGTCGCCAATAAAAAAGGCCTGGAAAGAGCGGTGGCGGCCGGGGTCGACAGTGTTGAATTCGTTATCTCCGCCAGCGATTCCCACAACAGGAACAATGTCAACGCTTCTACGGCGGAGTCTTTGCAAAGACTGGAGGAGTGCCTCGCCGCAGGCTTCGACTGCCTGATAGTACCGGGTGTGTCGGTGGCCTTCGGGTGTCCCTTCGAGGGAACGGTTCCTTTCGAGCGTGTTCAGTGGATGGTCCAACATTATGTCAAGTGGGGGCTTAAGGAGGTCTGTCTCGCCGATACTTCCGGGATGGCCCATCCGCTGCAGGTCCATGACACGATTGCCCGGCTTCTCGACCTTTATCCTGATTTGGAGTTTGCGCTCCATCTTCATAATACGAGGGGGTTGGCGCTGGCGAATATTTTTGCCGGTGTCAAGGCGGGAGCGAAGACAATTGACGCTGCAGCCGCAGGGTTGGGAGGATGTCCGTTTGCACCTGGCGCAACGGGCAATGTCGCCACAGAAGATGTTGTTCATATGCTTGATTTGATGGGTGTTGAAACCGGGGTGAATCTTGATAAGGTCATTAGTGCGGCGAAGAGAATCGAGGAGGTGGTCGGCCACAGCGACAGCTATATTTTGAAAGCAGGCAAAGCCTGTGTTCTTTCCCATAAAAATGGACTAGACGTTGCAAGTGACGGGCAGAAAAACTAGGTCAGGGGGAAAAAACCTATGTCGTCGGAGCAATCTGAAATTGAAAGGGTTGTGGCAATGGGCGAAATAGCCGAAGGAACGGACATTTCGGCTAAAGAGCCCGTAAAAAAGTCGCTGCTCGACAAGTCGATCAGGTGGTTGTCTGTTCTATTTGTTGCCTATATGTTCTATGCGACTATCTTCGGCCCGTATAAAACCTTGATTGTTCACCGAGCGCTGTTTCTCGGTGTTATGATGTTTATCTTTTTTTCGTCGGAATGTCCGCTGAAAATCGGCAAAAGCGGCAAATACGGCGTCTTGGGCAAGGTTATCGACTGGACGCTGGTTGTAGCCGGGTCGATATCCCTGGGATATGTTGTCATCAACTACGAAAAGCTGCTGGGAGCGATGGGCGCCTCCTCATTGACGAGTTGGGAAGTCGTTTTGGGGGTCGTGATAATAATCTGCGTGCTGGAAACCGCCCGGCGAACGAGTCTAACCTTCTTCATCCTGGCGATTATCGGCTTGGCTTACACGATGTACGGCGATCTTCTACCCGGGATGTTCAATCATCCGGGGATGGGCTTCAAACGGCTCGTTTTCCTGACCGCGTTCATCGAAGAAGGCATTTTTGGCCTGGGACTTGCGGTCGCGTCGACCTACCTGTTCATGTTTATTCTCTTCGGCGCTGCTTTGCAGGGCACGAAAGCCAGCATTTACCTGATGCACCTCTGCAACGGCCTGGTCGGACACAAGGATGGCGGCGCCGCCAAGACGGCTGTCTTTGGCAGCGGAATCATGGGCATGGTCTCCGGCAGTTCGATCGGCAACGTCGTCGCGGTCGGATCGGTCACTATCCCGCTGATGAAAAGACTGGGCTTCAAACCTCATATCGCGGGAGCGATCGAGGTAACCGCATCGGAAGGCGGACAGCTGATGCCGCCGGTTATGGGGGCGGCCGCCTTTATAATGGCGGAAATGACAGGGATACCCTACGCCACCATTGCCCTCGCGGCCCTTATCCCCGCGCTTCTCTACTACTTCAACGCCTTCTATATCGTCCACTTCGAGGCCAAGAAGTGCGGCATCAAGGGGTTGTCGAAGGAAGAGATACCCAACTGGAAGGAGGTGCTCGGCGAGTGCTGGCACCTTATCCTCCCCATCGCCGTGCTGTTCTACCTTCTGATGGGCGAGGCCTATACCGCCATGTACGCAGGCTTCTTCTGCATCATCCTTACGATAGTCGCCGCTCAGTTGCGGCCGCACACCAGGATGTCGTTCAAACAAATTATCGACATCATGGAAAGCGGCGTGCGGGACGTCGCCGGCATAGTGGCGATTCTCGCCGGTCTTGGCCTCGTTTCCCAGGCGGTCGTCATCACCGGGTTGGGGGCCCGCCTCAGCGAAATCCTCGTCGCCCTGGTCGGCGGCTCGGCGATAGGCATCGTTATGATCAGTGTGCTGATCACCCTTATTCTGGGCTGCGGCATGCCTACGCCGATCGCGTACACTCTGGTGGCGATGTTTGTCGGCCCCTCGATGGTCGATGCGGGCTTCCCGCTGCTGGCAACCCACATGTTCTTGTTCTTCTTCGCGATTAAATCCGGTTCGACGCCGCCGGTGGCGGTCGTGGCCGCGGTGGCGGCGGGCATAGCCGGGGCCGACTTCTGGAAGACGGCGATCAAGGCGACGGTTTTCAGCCTGGCGTCAACATTGATTGCGTTCGGCTACCTGTACAACCCCGCCCTGCTCATGGTAGGCGACCCCTGGTTTATCATAGTGTCCTGCGTCTCGGCCACCCTGGGCGCGTACGCGATGGCCGGCACCGTACAGGGCTTTGTCTACAGCGGTCTTTCCCTATGGGAACGGGTCGCCCTGTTCCTCGGCGCAGCCGGCCTCGTCCTCCCCGAAATGATTTCCTCGATCGTGGGGGCGGTAATCGTCGGTGTTGTCCTTTACAACTCCTACCGCAAAAAGAAACGCGCCGATTCTTGCCGGGAAGCCCTTGCCACGGAATAGGTGAATTTCAGGCGGCGCAACGATTTCGGCACAAAAGTGCAAAGCTTTAAAAATATGGCGAATTGGAAAGGGGCTAAGATGATGAAAAAGGTTAGTTTCCTGGTTGGTGCTCTGTTGGTTGCCATGTTGCTGGTTCTCGCCGGATGCGGCGGCAAGCAGGATGCCGGCCAGAAAGGCCCGGAGCCGGCCAAGAAGGTCAAGTGGGCGGTCGGCACTTCCAGCTCCGGCTCCGGACCTTATAAGTGGGCGGTAGGGATGGCGAACGTCGTCAATAAGAAACAGAACGCAGTGGAAATCTCCGCCCAGGCAACCGCCGGGTACAACGAGAACACCGTTCTGGTCGCCGGCAAGGAAATCGTCCTTGGTCAGCAGACTGCCAACGATCTGTATATGTCCTACCATCAGAAGGGCAAATTTGCCAACCACAAGGAGTATGGGGACCTGAGGTTCGTGTTCGCCCTGGCTGTGGAACACGGTCACCAGGTGGTGCGGGCCGACTCGGATATCAAGACCATCCCGGATCTGAAGGGCCGGAAGTTCAACATCAATTCGCCGGCCACAGCCACTTCGACCCGCAATGAGGCCATACTCGAAGCCTACGGCCTGTCGCGGAAAGACTTCAAGATACTGGAACTGACCACCGCCGAGTCTTTCAACGCCCTTAGGGACAAAGTTATCGACGGAACGGCCAATGGCTACAGCATCGGCAACGCTTCGCTGGTCGACCTTTCCACCAGCATCCCGGTAAGGCTGCTGGAAATCGGCGAGGCAGAATTCAAGAAATTCAACGCCTTGCAGAACAACACGATGCAATACGGCGTTATCCCCGGCGGCACATACAAGGGCCAGGATACGGACGTCAAGACCTGGATGGGCTTTACCGTTCTCTTTGCTCATAAGGACGCCGACGAGCAAAAAATTTATGAAATTACCAAAGCTTTTTGGGAGAACCTCGACGAACTGAAAAAAGTCGACGCTGGCTTCAAAGCGCTGACAAAAGAGATGGCTATGGGCGGCGCTGCCGACGTTCCCCTGCACCCCGGGGCGGCCAGATACTTTAAAGAGGCCGGCCTGCTGAAGAAATAAACATCTCCGATTTGACAAAGGGCAAGAGTTTGATCACTAATCGCAGCCTCTTGCCCTTCCCCCTCCCCCAATAGAAGATGAAAATATACGTATATGAGGCTAGGAGGTCATTCGCGATGGCACAACAACGTGCTTTCAGGGCTTTGGTGATGCGCGGCGGCACCAGCAAGGGCTTGTATATCAACGAAAACCTGTTGCCCGCCGACAAGGAAGAAAGGGGCAAGGTAATTCTCCGCCTGTTCGGCAGTCCGGACCGCCGGCAGATCGATGGAATTGGCGGCGCGGATTTGCTTACAAGCAAATGCTGCGTGATGGGACCGCCTTCCCGTCCCGACGCGGATATAGATTATACATTTGTCCAGGTCGGCGTAGAGATGCCGGAAGTCAGCTATGACATCAACTGCGGCAACCTTTCTCCAGGCGCGGCCGTGTATGCCGTACGCGAAGGTTTTGTCCGGGTGACGGAGCCGATTACGAAAGTCCGCATCCACAATACCAACCTCAATCGTGTGCTCACTGCCTATGTCCCGATTATCGACGGCGAACCGGCCGTGGACGGTGACTACGCCATCGACGGCGTGCCGGGAACCGGGGCCGAGGTTGTCCTCGATTACTCCGAAACCGGCGGCGGCACTACAGGTAAACTCCTGCCGATGGGTGCGCCGACGGTGCCGGTGTATATCCCGCTACTGGGGAAAAAAGTCGACGTATCGGTCGTCGATATTGGCAATCTTTCGGCGTTTATTAAGGCCGAGGATTTTGGCATGGTCGGTACGGAAATACCCGATGAAGCGGCTGCGAAATATAAGCTGTTCGGCCAACTGCAGGAGGTTATCGCTGATGCCCTCAAACTCAACGCGAACCTGTTGCCATTTACGATTGTCGTTTCCAAGTCCAAGGAGTACAACACCTATGGCACCGGCAGCAAAGTTTCCGCCGACGATATCGATTTCGTCGCTCGCCTGGTTCATGGGCCGGTGGCGCTCTTCAAAACGGGCGTCATGCACAAAGCCTATCCGGGCACCGCTTCGGTGGCTACTTCGATCGCATCGCTAATCCCTGGGACGGTCGTCAACGAAGTATCCAAAGCCGACCCCCAAAAGGGCTTCGTGCGTATAGGCCACCCCAGCGGGGTGATCAAGGTCGAGGCCGTGGTCGACACCTCCAAGGAGGTCGCCGTCAAGAAAGTTCTCTTCTCGCGGACGGTAAGGCCGATTATGGACGGCTATATCTATATCCCCGAAAGCTTCTATACTGCTAAGAAGTAATGTCAGGAAATGTACGTTGCTCAGCGCTAGCCAAATGAAAAAGAAGGTGCAGATAAAATGAAAAAAGGAGCTCTTGCGGGACTTACCGTAATCGATTTAACCCGCGTTCTGGCCGGGCCCTATTGCTCGATGCTTTTGGCTGATATGGGCGCCAATGTAATCAAGATTGAACTTCCTCGAAAAGGGGACGACAGCCGCGGGTTTTATCCGATGGTCGAGGGCGAAAGCGCTTACTATATGAACCTGAACCGCAACAAGCGAAGCATTACGCTGGATCTGAAGACGCCCAAGGGAAAAGAACTCTTCCTGGCGATGGTCGAAAAAGCTGATATCGTACTCGAGAACTACCGTCCGGGCGTTATGGAAAGATTGGGACTTGGATACGAGGATCTCAAGAAGGTCAACCCTGGGATTGTTTACGGCTGCGTATCCGGGTTTGGCCACTACGGCCCCTATAAGGACCGGGCCGGCTACGACATCATTGGTCAGGCTATGGGCGGCCTGATGAGCACAACCGGCTGGCCGGGCGGGGAACCTACCCGTAGCGGGACCGCTATTGCCGACGTCCTGGCCGGCATCAGCATGGCTGTGGGCGTGTTGGCGGCGTATACCTCCAAGAAGAACACCGGCGTAGGCCAGAAGGTGGATGTCGCTCTCGTCGACTCGGTGGTATCGGCCCTGGAGATCATTAATCAAATATACCTTGTTACAGGAAGAAACCCCGAGAGGATCGGCAATCGCTACGAGGCTTCCTATCCTTACGATTCTTTCAAGGCCAAGGACGGTAGCCTGGTCATCGGCGCCGGCAACGACAAACTCTATGGACAGCTCTGCGAGGTTATGGGCAGACCGGACCTGGAAACAGACGAGAGATTCTACACAAACTCGGTGCGGGTAGCCAACCACGGGGAGCTGAAGCCGATAATAGAGGACTGGGCGAAAGACTTTACCATTCAGGAAATCGTCGATATGCTGCTGGCTAAAGGGGTTCCGGTGGCTCCGATCAACACTATCGAACAGGTGGCTCACGACCCGCATATCGCCGGCGCCCGCGAGATGTTCGTAGAAGTAGACCATCCCAAGGCCGGCCACCTGAAGATTACCGGCAACCAGATCAAACTGAGCGAGACTCCGATACAAATTGCCGCCGCAGCTCCCCTCCTGGGACAGCATACCCAAGAAATTCTCCAGGAAGTACTGAATATATCGGTGCAGCAGTATGAGGATTTGGCTAAACAGGGCATCTTTTAGCCGCTTTCCGGCCGGAGGCCGGTAACCCCTGGCGCTGCTTCTATGTATTTAAGGAGGACATCGAGACAATGGGAAAAACATTAGCGGAAAAGATACTCGCACGGTGCGCCGGACTGCCTGAGGTCAATCCGGGCGATATAATTAACGCCAAGGTCGATTGCGCCATGGGCGACGACGCCTTGGGCCCATGGTTTATCGACGCCGAGATGAAGGAGCTGGGCATACGGGTATGGGATCCCGGAAAAACGGTCATTATCAGCGATCATTTGGCCCCGTCCGGCACTATCCATCAGGCGGAAACCGTGGCTTTCACCGCCCGCTGGGCCAAAGAATATAATGTCGACAACTATTTTGAGGGTGTCGGGCCCTGCCATCAGATTTTGGCGGAGAACGGTTTTGATCTGCCTGGCACGCTATTGGTGGGAACGGATTCCCATACCTGTACCGCCGGCGCGTTTGGCTGCTTTGGCACCGGCATAGGCTCTACCGAGCTGCTCGGCGTGCTGGCGACCGGTGAAATTTGGCTGCGGGTGCCTGAATCGCTCCTTGTCTCATGGGAAGGCCAGCTGCCCCAAGGGGTCATGGCCAAGGATCTGATTCTGCGCACAATCAAGGATGTGGGCCACGCCGGCGCGACTTATCTGGCGATGGAGTTCAGCGGCAGCGTCATTCAAAGATTGCCCATGGACGAGAGAATGTGTATTTCCAACATGGCCGTCGAGGCAGGGGCCAAAGCGGGCCTGATCGCCGCCGACAGGATCACCGAGGAATATCTAGCCCGAATCGGCAACACAAAACCCTACTACATTTTTGCTAGCGATGCGGACGCCAACTACTTGGCGAAGCTCGCTTACCGAGCAGAGGATTTGGTGCCCCAGGTAGCCTGTCCGCATGCCGTAGATAATGTCGCTGATATCGATAAGGTCGCGGGCACGCCGATGCAGCGGGCCTACATCGGCTCCTGCACAGGAGGCAGGATGACCGATCTTATGGCGGCAGCCGAAATTCTCAAAGGGAAAAAGGTATCGCGCGAGTGCAAACTGCTGGTTTCGCCCAGTTCGCAGGAAATCTGGAAACAGGCGAGCAGTATGGGTATCCTTAATATCCTGGTTGAAGCGGGAGCGACTATCCTCGCGCCAACCTGCGGCGCCTGCGTTGGACTGCACTCCGGTGTCATCGCCGCCGGCCAGAGCTGTGTGTCGACGACCAATCGCAACTTCAAGGGCCGCATGGGCAGCAACGATTCGTTTGTCTACCTCGCTTCGGCGGCTACCGTCGCCGCTTCGGCAATCGAAGGCAAGTTGGCGGATCCGCGGGCTTACCGTAAGGAGGGTCGGACATGAGTAATATGATTCGCGGCAAAGTCCACAAATTCGGCGATAACATCAACACCGATTTGATTTCCCCGGCGCAGTACATCGGCCTGGCCGACGAAATAATGATCGCCCATGCCATGGAAGGCGCCGACCCGGACTTCCCCAAAAAAGTCAGAGCCGGCGACATTATGGTGGCTGGCAAGAACTTCGGTTCAGGCTCCAGCCGCGAAACCGCGCCGATGATTATCAAAGGCAGTGGGATAGCGGTTGTAATCGCCGAGTTTTTTGCGCGAATATTCTACCGTAACGCCATTAACATCGGCCTGTCGGTCCTCACCACCAACAGTGTCTCGGAGATAAACGACGGTGACGAGCTGGAGGTCGATCCGATCGCGGGAACTATCCGCAATATCACTACCGGGAAGAGCTACCAGTGCACGAAGTATCCCGAAAACATCATGAAACTTGTCAATGACGGCGGCCTGATCAATCACCTGCGGAAACAGCTTAAATCCAAGTGAGGATGCCTTGGAAACGGCGCTTTCGCCTTTGATCGGTGCATTTAGCGGAAAGGATGGATATTTGTGGCGTTGTTAAATGAACGACTGCAAAACGGCGAAAAGTTATTCGGACCATTCATCAATCTCTGTCATCCGGCGGTGCTTGAGGTCGCTGGTCTGGCGGGCTTCGATTTTGCGATCATCGACACCGAGCATGGGGAGATTTCTTCAGACCGGGCGGTTGATATGGTGCGGGCGGCCAAACTTGCAGGGATAAGTCCGGTGGTAAGGGTTTACGGCAACCAACCGGAACTGATCGCCAAGGCTTTGGATATTGGTGCCGAAGGGGTGCAGATTCCGCAGGTGGGCAACAAGGCGGAAGCGACGGCCGCAGTCAGGGCGGCGAAGTTTTCGCCCGAGGGGGCGCGGGGCTGCAACCGCTACGTGCGGGCTGCCAGATATTCGGCCGCCGACAGGTTCGCCTATTTCGGCAACGCAAACAAGGAAACGACGGTCATCATTCAGGTCGAAGGCAAGGAAGGGATCGATAATCTATCGGAAATTCTCACCGTTCCAGGAATCGACGTCCTGTTTATTGGCCCGTACGACCTTTCCGCCTCGTTGGGGATACCCGGGCAAGTAGAGCATCCTGCGCTGGTGGCAGAAATGAAAAAGAATATGGAATTAGCGCGCAAGGCGGGCGTGGCAATCGGCTTCTTCGTCGACGACGCGGAGAGCGCGGTCAAGTGGAAAAACTGGGGCGTGCAGTACATTTCGTTTGCCGCCGACGTAGGCTTGTTGTATCAGGCGTTTAGCCGGAGCGTCAAGATATTCAAGGAGCAAGAATCCGGCTGAGGCCGGGAGGCCACAGGAAACTAATTCGAAAAAGTATTCAACTATGGTAAAGCGTAAAATGAACTCAGTGGACGGCAATACCGCCGCCGCCTATATTTTCTATGCATTTACCGAGGTTGCGCTTATCTATGGTGGCCACACGCCTGACCGGCTTTGCGCTTCTGGCCGCGGGCAGCGTGCAGGAGGTCATGGATTAGGCGGCTGTGGCCCACTTGTCCGCCGTCGCCGGCCGGCTGCCCTTCCTGCATTTCTTCTACGGTTTCCGCACTTCGCATGAAACACAGACGGCTTTATGATAAGCACAACCGAGGACGTAACCCCTCACCTCGCTGCCCGAATATCCGGTGGATATCGACACAACTCCGACGGGTACGTCCTGTTGCAATTTTTGGGGTCTGGGAGAAAGAAGCCGGCGCGTGCAGCATCCTCGGCATGATTGTCGGGCTGTTTTGGGTGGAGGAGGTTTGGCTATGCGAGATAACAAGACTTCACAACCAGCTCAGGAGTATGACGAGAATATCCATAAGACAATGCCGTTCTATGATCTTTTCCATAACAGCACCCTTAGCCTAATTGAGGTGGTCAATCCTAATCCCAGCCGGTGGCTTGATACGGGTGGCGGTACGGGAGCGCTAATACAGAAAGCGATCCTGGCTTTTCCTAGCACACGCTTTGTCCTTGCCGATCCAGCGACGCAGATGCTTAATATCGCGAAGGAAAAGTTGTCTAAATTCGGCGCGATTGAGTATCTTCCTCTGGGCACGGAAAGCATGGACTTTCCGGATCAGAGTTTCGATGTGATAACTGCGATACTGGCCCATCATTACTTCGACGCCAGCACTAGGCGGACGGCTACGATCAATTGCTTCCGAATGCTGAAAAGGGGCGGCGTTTTCATAACCTTTGAGACGGTAAGCCCCCGAAGCGACAAAGGTTTGCAGATAGGCATTGAGTGGTGGCGACGCGCCCAGCTAAGGCAGGGGAAAGAAGCAGCGAACGTGGAAAAGTATTTGAACCGCTATGGGGTTGAGTTTTTCCCAATCCAATTAATGGCACATATTGAATTACTGCGCGACACGGGCTTTCCTACTGTCGAGGTATTCTGGGCGTCAGGTTTGCAGGTAGGATTGTACGCTATAAAATAGATGTAGCACAGGCAGCGGCATGCGAGACAAATATCCCGAACCCTTGAATATTAAGGGCCCCGCATTTCATTTTCAGAGTGAATATTTACACAATAGAAAATTCGTAGGTAACAATCTACGAGTTTCCTATTGTATTTTTTTATTTTTGACATGTCTTAGTTAACGCTGACAGGTCAAGGTGGCTCCCGCGGAGAAGCACATATAGACTAACGCAGCAAAGAAGAAACCATTTCCTAACCCAAGGTAAACGACAACAAGGGCCATGCTATCAAAGCATGGCTTTGCATGTATCGCAAAGCCATGCTTTTGTTATCCCCAATCGCTGATAAACCGAAACTTATAAAAAAACAAAAAAAGTACCAAAACACAGCAGGAATTTCTGCAGTGATCGCATAATATACAAAATAATATATGAAATAATATATGATTTCGAAATGCGACTTTTACTCTGAGGTAATGTCAACATGATCCAAGCGGTATCAAGGGCGATAAAGGTTCTCGAGTTCGTTGCGGCCAATAATATGGCACGCTTATCGGACATAAGCAGGGGTGTGGGGCTGAATAAAAGCACCGCTCACGGGTTAATCGCGACCCTCGAGGCTATGGGATGCATTCGCCAGGACCAGAGCACCGGCCGATATGCTTTGGGATTGAAGCTTTTTGAGTTCGGACAGGCAGTTTTGGCAAACATGGACATCAGAGCGGTCACGATGCCGTATCTTTTGGAACTGTCAAAGAAATACGAGGAGACGGTTCACCTTGCGGTCCTCTCCGGGGACGAGGTAATCTACATAGACAAGGTCGACAGTCCGCGATCCATCAGGATAGTCAGCAATATCGGCGGTCGCAACCCCGCTTATTGTACGGGCGTCGGCAAGGTCTTGCTTGCCGGTCTCGCAGACGAAGAATTGAGTCGGTTGATTAAGAGGATACAGTTCAGATCAATTACGCCTAATACCATAACAGATGCCAAAGCGCTCATGGAGCATATCCAAAAGATACGTCAGATCGGTTATGCCACCGACAACGGGGAGATCGAGGAGGGGCTTTCCTGTTTTGCTGCCCCAATCCGTAATCACCTCGGTGCCGTGACCGCTGCCATAAGCTTGTCCGGACCGACGCCGCGCCTAATAACCGACAATTCATCCAACCTTATCACCGATGTCATCGACTGCGCCAAAGCTATTTCTGCTCAGTTTGGCTTCTCGGCCGCGCTCACCCGGGACAATATTATTTGTCCAAAATAAGAATGGCGTTCGACAATATAGAACGGTGAAGATGTGTGAAGGAAAACCGCGCGTCCGGGTTTAACGGCATTCCGGAACCGGGTTCGACAATGCCGGATTTTAAAACGGCGGCCGTAAGAACGGTATCAATTTCTACCCACACACTTTAAGGAGGGGTAACATGAAACTCATCTCGGTGAAACCCGTCATCGATACGGGAAAATGTATCGGCTGCGGCATATGCACGAAAGTGTGTCCGTCGTTGGCTATTACGCTAAAGGACAGGAAAGCGGCCGTCAAGCTG
>JAVKTQ010000017.1 GCA_031460455.1 Sporomusaceae bacterium | reverse complement strand
AAAGTCGTCGCCGACCCGCAGATCATCTTCCGCGAAATGATCGTCGAAACAGACCACCCTGTCGCCGGGCCGGTCAAAATGGCCGGCGTGCCCATTAAAATGTCGGCCACCCCCGGCAGCGTCGATACCCCCGCCCCCATGCTCGGCCAGCACACGGCGGAAATCCTCCAGGAGCTCCTCGGGCTCAAACCCGAAGACATCGAAGGCCTCCGCACGCGCAAGGTACTATAAACCCCACCAACAGCAAAGGGAGCAGGCAAAAAGCCTGCTCCCTAAAGTTTTGCCGGAAACCTTCAACGGCCGTTATCGTCCTGGTTATCCGCGTGCAGCTTGGCGATCTCATCGACAAGATGTTGTTTCTCCCTTTCCCGGTAAACGTGGCCGGCCACCGTCGCAATCGTCACCCCTACGGCGACGCCGAGCAAAAACCGCAGCATCGTTGTCCCTCCTTATCCGGCTTACAACCCTATTATGCATAGGCCGCCGGCCTTTATATACAGGAGGTATTGCCCGTCAGGGCCGCGAAAATCAATAATAAGCCTCCCGAAACAGGCTTGTACACGGCAGGAGGAAACCCATGGACCGTGATTGGTACCGCGCAGAAATAACCGCCACAGCCACCGGCCTCGGCGCCGACCTCCGGCGCGGCCTCGACTCCGGGGAAGCCGCGTCGCGCCACGAAAAGCACGGCCCCAACCAGCTCCAGGAGCGTCCGCGGGACACGCTGCTCCAGAAAATCGTCGGCCAGTTCAAGGACTTCCTGATCCTCATCCTCCTAGCCGCCAGCCTCTTCTCGTTCGTCATCGGCGAAATCGCCGACGCCGGCGTCATCCTCGCTATCGTCATCCTCAACGCCATCCTCAGCATCGTCCAGGAGAGCAAAGCCGAACAAGCCCTCGACGCCCTGCAGAAAATGGCCGCGCCCACCTCCAAGGTCCTCAGGGACGGCGCTGTCGTCACCATCCCCTCCCGGCGGCTCGTTCCCGGCGACATCGTCCTCCTCGAAGCCGGCGACTTCGTACCCGCCGACCTCAGGCTCGCCGAAGCGGTCAACCTCAAAATAGACGAAGCCTCGCTCACCGGCGAATCGGTGCCTGTCGACAAGACCGACGCCGCCCTGCCTGCCGAAGCCGTGCTCGCCGAGCGGCGCAACATGGCCTACATGAGCACCGTCGTCACCTACGGGCGCGGCCGCGGCATCGTCGCCGCCACCGGCATGGACACCGAAATCGGCACAATTGCCCGCCTCCTCGAAGACTACCAGGAGGAACAGACCCCCCTGCAGAAAAACCTCGCAAAGTTCGGCCGCATCCTCGGCGGCATCTGTCTCGCGGTCTGCGTCGTCATCTTCGCCCTCGGCCTCTACCACGGCTCCCGCGACGGCGTACTCGCCTTCGACGAAATCCGCCTCCTCCTCATGACCGCCGTCAGCCTCGCCGTCGCGGCCATCCCCGAAGGATTGCCGGCCATCGTCACCGTCGTCCTCGCCCTCGGCATGCAGCGCATGGTCAAAAGGAACGCCCTCGTCCGCAAACTGCACGCCGTCGAGACCCTCGGCAGCACCACCGTCATCTGCTCAGACAAAACCGGCACCCTCACCCAGAACCAGATGACCGTCACCCGCACCTACACCGCCGGTCGGCTGCTCGCCGTCAGCGGGGCGGGCTACGACCCCGAAGGGTCCTTCCTCCTCAGCGAGCGGCCGGTCGCCCCCCGCGACGACGCCGACCTCGCCCTGCTCCTCAAAGGCGGCCTCCTTGCGAGCGACGCCCGCCTCCGCCGCCAGGAAGACGGCGCCTTCGCCATCGTCGGCGACCCCACCGAGGGGGCGCTCGTCGTCGCCGCCGCCAAAGGCGGCTTCGACAGGGAAGACATCGGCGCCGCTCACCCGCGCCTCGCGGAAATACCCTTCGACTCCGAACGCAAACTCATGACCACATTCCACGCCGACAGCGGGAGAGTAATCGCTTTTGTCAAAGGCGCGCCCGACATCCTGCTCACCAAGGCCGGGCGCATCCTCGAAAACGGCGTGGAGCGCGAGCTGACCGCCGCCGATGCCGCCGCCCTCACCGCCGCCACCGGCGAAATGGCGGCCCAGGCGCTCAGAGTCCTCGCCGTAGGCTACCGCACCTTCGCAGCCATGCCGGCCGAAATCGCCGCCGGCGCCATCGAGCGCGACCTCACCTTCGTCGGCCTCCTCGGCATGATCGACCCGCCCCGCCCCGAAGCCCGCGAAGCCGTCGGCATCTGCAAAGGCGCCGGCATCCGGCCGATAATGATCACCGGCGACAACCCCGCCACCGCCCTCGCCGTCGCCCGCGAGCTCGGCATCGTCGACGCCGGCGGCCGCGTACTCGCCGGCAGCCAGCTCGACGCCCTCAGCGAACAAGACCTCCGCCAGGCCGTAAAAACCGTCAGCGTCTTCGCCCGCGTCTCCCCCGCCAACAAAGTCGCCATCGTCGACGCCCTCAGGGCCAACGGCGAAATCGCCGCCATGACCGGGGACGGCGTCAACGACGCCCCGGCCCTCAAGCGGGCCGACATCGGCGTCGCCATGGGCATCACCGGCACCGACGTCACCAAGGGAGCAGCCGACATGGTCCTCACCGACGACAACTTTGCCAGCATCGTCGCCGCCGTCGAAGAAGGCCGCGTCATCTTCGCCAACATCAGAAAATGCGTCTTCTTCCTCCTCTCCTGCAACCTGGCCGAAATCATGATAATCTTCTTCGCCATCCTCCTCGGCTGGCCCATCCCTATGCTGCCCATCCACCTGCTGTGGCTCAACCTTGTCACCGACGCCTTCCCCGCGTTCGCCCTCGGCATGGAGAAAAAAGAGCCCGACATCATGAAAGTCCGCCCCCGCGACCCGCGCGAATCGATCATCAACCGCGGCATGCGGCTCATGATCGCCCTCCAGAGCACTGTCATGACCGTCGCCGTCCTGGGCGCCTTCCAATACGCCCTCAGCGCGGGCCTCGGACTCGATACCGCCCGCACCGTAGCGTTCGCCACCCTCATCCTCAGCGAACTGCTGCGTTCCCTCTCCACCCGGTCGGAGCGCCACTCGCTGCTCGCCATCGGTGTCTTCAGCAACAAATACATGAACGCCGGCATCGCCCTCTCGTTCGCGCTGCTGTTGCTATCGCTCTACAGCCCGCTTGGCGGCCTGCTCAGGACCGTCCCGCCCGGCGCGGGCGAATGGCCGATCATCGCCGTCTTCGCCGTGCTGCCCCTCCTCGCCGGCGAAGCGGGCAAAAAACTGTTCGCCCCCGGCGGGCGCGTCAACTGACAGCATCGCATTGCTGAAGAAAAGCAGCCCCGCGACAGGAAAAGCCGCCGCCGCCGGGGAAATAAACACCATATGGTGACGATAGGAGGAATAACCGTGAAAAAAGACATCCTGGTGCCCTTCGACGGGTCGATAAACGCCGCCGACGCCCTGAAAGAAGCCATCGCCCTCGCCAAGGCCCTCGGAGAGAGAATCGTCCTGCTTAACGCCCAGCCCACCTTCGAAACCGTCCACACCAAAATCTTCTTCAGCCCCAAAGATGTTGAGGAATATCGCGAGCAGCTTTGCCACGAGGCGGTAGCCCCCGCGCTCGAAATCCTCAAAAATAGCGGCGCGCCTTTCGAAATCCGCATGCGGGCCGGCAATCCCAAAGACGTCATCCTTCAGGAAGCGCGCCACGGTGAAGGCGTCCGCATGATCGTCATGGGCTCGCGCGGCCTCAAAGTCGTCGCCGGCTTCTTCCTCGGCTCGACCAGCTACGGCGTCCTGCAGGAAGCGTCGTGCCCGGTCATGGTCGTGCCTTACAGGGAGCCCGAAAACAACGTCCCCGAATTACCCTAATTTTGACCTGGTGATGTAATCGTATCTTTAAGAGTGCCGTAAGGCACTCTTTTTTTGCTTGGCGAATACCTTGCGACGAAATAGGGGAAAATAACGAGGTGTGATGCGAAAAACAGGGGAGGGAAGAGGCTTGGCCGTATATCTAGGCGTCGACGTCGGCTCGGTCAGCACCAATATCGCCGTGGTGGACAAGGCGGGCGCCGTCCTCGACACCGTCTACCTGCGCACCCAGGGGCGGCCGATAGCGGCTATCCAGCAGGCTCTCCGGCAGGCGCGGGAACGATACCCCGATCTCGCCGTGGTCGGCGTGGGCGCCACCGGCAGCGGCCGCCACCTTGCCGGCGTAGTCCTCGGCGCCGACAGCGTCAAAAACGAAATCACCGCCCACGCCGTCGCCGCCATGCACATCGTCCCCGACGTCAGAACCGTCCTCGAAATCGGCGGCCAGGACTCGAAAATCATCATCATCAGGGACGGCGTCGTCACCGACTTCGCCATGAACACCGTCTGCGCCGCCGGCACCGGCTCCTTCCTCGACCAGCAGGCAGCCAGGCTCGGCATACCCATCGAAGACTTCGGCCGCCGCGCCCTCGAAGGCGCCTCGCCTGTCAGGGTCGCGGGGCGCTGCGCTGTCTTCGCCGAATCCGACATGATCCACAAGCAGCAGACCGGCCACCAGATCGCCGACATCTTAAGCGGCCTCTGCCAGGCCCTCGTCCGCAACTACCTCAACAACGTCGGCAAAGGCAAGCCCATCGACAGCCCGGTCGTCTTCCAGGGCGGCGTAGCCGCCAACGCCGGCATGCGCCGGGCCTTCGAGGAAACGCTCGGCCGCCCGGTCGTCGTCCCCGCCCACTACGGCGTCATGGGAGCCGTAGGCGCCGCGCTGCTCGCCCGCGAGCAAGTCGGCGGCGGCCCCACAGCTTTCCGCGGCTTCGACCTCGTCGACTACCGCTTCCGCACCGCCGGCTTCGAATGCGACGGCTGCCCCAACATCTGCGAAGTAGTGGAAATCAAACTCGAAGAAAATGTTATTGCAAGATGGGGCGACCGTTGCGGAAAATGGACAAACAGCGTAGGTAAGTGCCAATAACAATAGAAGCCGTCTATAAGGTCCATCTGCGGCGTTGCTCCTCAGAGCGCTTGCTAGCGTACATCCGAGTACGCGTCGCGGCGCGCTCTTCCGGTGCGCCTTGCATCTGGAGCCTTCTAGACGGCTTCCTCCTTTAGGTAACGTTTTTCTTCCGCTTAATGCAGTCCACAAACGCCTCCAGCCGGGTCGCTATCCCCACATCGCTGGCATGCTCGTCGATGCTCAGCGTCAGGAGCGGCAAGCCGTAATCGGCGACGATATTCTTCAGCGCGTACTGGGCGACGATCTCCGGCATGCAGCCGAACGGGAAAGCGTGGATAATGCCGTCGTAGCCCTGCCGGGCGCTCCATAGCGACGTACCCACCGACTTCAGGCCGTCGCCGCCCACATGGTGGCTGAAATACGGCCTGGCCTGCTCAAGGTACTCGCGCTCCTCGTTGAACAGGCCGAACGTCTGCAGCAGCGTCTTCGCGTACGCCCAGCCGCCGGCCCGCACGAACTTCTTTACCTCCACGCCCTGGCGGATCAGGGCGTTTTCTATCCAGTGGTTGGCGTACGGCTCCAGCAGCACGTAGAACTCGCCCACCAGCGCCACCCTTGGCGGCTGGGGCGCGTCCGCGCGGCAGTACGAGCCCATCACGCCGGCGATCAGGTCGCGGCTGTAGTTAACCTCGGCGAAGCTGTCGGCGAGGGCGATCTCACCCGCGCCGTACTCGCAGAGATCGATAATCCGCTGCGGGGCGTCGGCGCGGGGACCGAAATAATTTTTGGCGTCATTCAAGGCGTCGAGGGCCCGCAGCTTCTTCACCGCCAGGGCGATGCTCCCGGCCACCGCCAGACGGCCGGCCGCCGGGGCCGCGCGGCGGAGGAAACGGTACATATCCGGCAGCAGGCGCTCGGTATCGAGCGAACAGAACGCGACCTCGCGGCCTTTGGCCAGCGCGGTCTGCTGCACCGCGCCGTAAAAACCGAACCGGCACTTGCCGGCCCCGCACATCGTCACGATCGTATCCGCGCCGCGCTCCAGCCCCTCGAGAAAGTTGCCCATATTCAGCTTGTAAGGCAGGCACACGCCCTCCGGGGAATGGAGCGTGCCCAGCTCCACCGTCCGCCTGCTGATCGGCGGCGCCTCCGCCACCTCGACCGCCAGGCTTTCCAGCATATGGCGGACAGGCGCGCTCATATTGCCCATATGCGGATAAGTGACCCTCATAGCCGCCGCCTCCATTCCACCAGGTCCCAGAAAGCTTCGACCCGCGTCGCCACGCCCGCCCGGCCGGTATGCTCGTCGAGACTGATAATCACGTACGGCTTGCCGCAAGCCTTCAGCACCCGCTGCTCCAGGTACTCGTTCACCAGCGAATCGGGGCCGCAGCCGAAGCAGGACACCAGCACAAGACCGGCGATATCGGGACGGAGCGCGAAATGCCGGGTCGCCCCCGCCAGCTTCGCCGATAGCTGCCAGTGCACCGCGGGCGCGAACTTCTTTGCCTCGGCGTACAACTCGCCGGCGGGTATATCGTCCGGCGTCGCCGTCGCCACATTCCGCCCCGCCAGCAGCGCCAGTATCTCTCCGCCCAATAAAGGGTCATGCAGGATATAGCTGTGGCCGATCACCGCCACCTTCGCGCCCGCGGTCCCGTCCGCCCGACTCTGCGCGCGCCACGCCGCCAGAGCCCGGCGCAGGCTCGCCAGGCCGGCGAATGTCGAACGCCCCACCGCTCCCGCCGCGGTCCGGACGGCGTTTATGCCGCATAGCGGCCGGCGTCCGTCGACATCGGGAACGATTAACCGGTCAGCGCTCAGCCCGAACGTATTCCTCACAATATCGGGCAGGCCGGCGAACTTCGCGCACAGGTAATAATCGCGGTGGTAGCAGGCGATGCGGGGCACGAACAGGTGGCTTGAGCAACCGAGCAGCGACTCCGCATGGCCGAGGTACAGCTTGAGGGGCAGGCACGACTCGTCGACGGCGAGAGAAGCGCCCCGGTCCAGTACCGTTTTCGTCGTTGCCGCCGAAACGCTCACAGGGATGCCGAGATTGGTAAAGAAACCCTGCCACAGCTCGCCGAACTCATGGAACAGAAGCGCCCGGGGGATGCCGACAGAAATAGTCATGCCTTCCTCCCATCTTTACATAATATTCCTGCAGCGGTGGCGCGGTCAGGTATTCACATTAGCTAGTATTAAAGCAACCCCCCTTTTTATAACTGGAAGTTCCCGCCGTCGCCGCCAGCCTGCCAGATGCTGCATATTCTTACAAGCTCAGGTACAGCATATAATCTAATAGCGTCTCCGAAAGGGGTGTTTCCGTTGGCCGGATTATTCAAAGAACGGATAAGCAGATTCGGCTCCCTCATCAGTCTCATTGCCGTCACCGCCATGCTGGCCCTGTTTTCCCTGTCGCTGCCGGAGTTCCTGGCGTCTTCGCCCGGCAGGGCGTTCGCGGCCGTCTGGGCGGCCCTGGCGATCGTCATCTTCATCGCCCACTCCCGCCATATCGCCGCGCAGCGCCGGCGCCTGTCCCTCCTGGGCCGTTCCGCCGGCCGTCCGCGGTCGGCGCAAAAAGAAACGCAGCGGGCTGCGCGCCCGCTGCGGGGTTAATTCTCAGAGCCGGCCGAGCACGTCGTCCAGCGCCGTGAGCAAATCGTCGATATCCGCGGCGCTGACGACCAGCGGCGGCTGAAAGGCGAGGACATTGCGGTAAAGCCCGTTCTTGCCCACCAGGAAGCCCCTGTCCTTCATCATCTCCAGCACAAGGTCGGTCTCGGCCGCGGCCGGCGCGTTGTCCGGGCGGACGAGCTCCGCCCCCAGCATCAGGCCGAGGCCGCGGACGTCGCCGATCACCGGGTGGCGTTCCATCAGCGCCGTCAGGCCGGCCTTGAGGCGGTCGCCGAGAATGGCGGCCCGGTCTGCCAGGCCGTGCTTGGCGATAACATCGAGCGTCGCGAGAGCGGCCGAGGCTGTCACCGGATTGCCGCCCAGAGTGGACGCACTGGGGCGGGTGAATTTGGCGGCCAGCTCATCGTTGGTGATAAAGGCCCCCACCGGCGTGCCGTTGGCCAAAGCCTTGGCCATCGTCATAATATCCGGCTCCACCCCGAAATGCTCGATGCCGAACATCCTGCCGGTGCGGCCAAAGCCGGTCTGCACCTCGTCGACCACCAACAGCACGCCGTACCGGTCGAGGATCTCCCGCAGGCGCTGGAAATAGCCGGGGGGCGGGGTGATGACGCCGCCGTTGCCCTGGATGGGCTCCACAAACATCGCCGCCACCTGGCCGGAGGTGGTCGTCTTTATCAGCGTTTCCACCGCATCGGCGCAGGCCAGGTCGCAGCCATCGCGTCGGCTGCCCAGGGGGCAGCGGAAGCAGTACGGGTTGGGCGCAAAGCTCACGCCGCCGACCGGGCTTGTATCAGCCCGCCACATCTGCAGCCCCGTCAGGCTCATCGCCAGCTTGGTGCGACCGTGCAGCCCCTGGCGCAGGCTAATGAACTCGTTGCGGCCGGTCGCCAGCGACGCCAGCAGCGCCGCTCCCTCGTTGGCCTCGCTGCCGCTCGCGCAGAAAAACGACTTGCCCAGCCTGCCGGGGGCGATTGCCGCCAGGCGCTCGGCCAGATCGACGATCGGCTGGGTCAAATAAATCGTCGTCGTGTGCTGCAGGGTCGCCGCCTGCTCGCACACCGCCTTCACGATATCCGGGTGGCAGTGGCCGCAGTTCACCACCGACACGCCGGCGAAACAATCCAGATAACGTCTGCCGGTATGATCGAACAGGTACTGCATCTCGCCGCGGACGATCTGCATCGGCTCGGCGTAAAAATGATAAACGCACGGAATTAGGTACTGGTGCTTCTTGCGCAAAATCTCCTCCGGACCGGCCGGTTTTTTCATGGCAACACCCTCCTGGCGAAATTATCGCGACGCCTCATAACGAAAAACGCCGATCCCCACCGGCCGCGGCGCAAACGCCGGCGCTTCCGGGGCCGCCGCGCGGTCGAGCTCCCGCCGGTAAGCGGCCACCACCTCGCCGACATGGCCGGCGTCATAGTGCTGGCCCTCGATCCTAAAAGCCCCCACTCCGACTGCGGCCAGCGGCGCCAACCGCCCCGCCAGGCACAGATCGCGCGCGAACAGCACATGGTTGCGGCAGTACTGGTCTACCTTCACCGCGTGGCTCTCCCCGGCGCTGTCCGTCAGGGCGAAATCTCCCCCCTGGCACACCTCCCGGCACAGCCCGGCCGGCGCCCCATTGCCCAGCAGCGCCCGCGGCAGGCAATAATCCATAACCATCGCCTCCAGCGGCCCGTGCACCACCATCTCCAGCGGCAGAGGGCTGGCCGCCGCCATCGCCGCCGCCTGGGTGCCGGTAGCCTCCAGCGCCGCCGTAGCCCGGCAAACGCCCAGGTTCTTCAACCAGCGGGCGGTCAGCGAATTGAACAGGTTGAACGAGAAATCGGCGTAGAGGGGGAGGGAGGTCAACTCGCCGGCCAGTCTCAGCATACCGGCGTTGCTCACCATCACACCGTGCGGCCTGATCTCCTCCAGCGACTTAAGCAGCGCCGCCAGCTCGCCGCACTCCCGCTCCGCCGTGACGCGCGGCGTCGTAACCACCAGCGCCGCGCCGCGCGCCTCGGCCATCTTCACCGCCGCAGCGATATCCGCCAGCGTCCAGGGTCTGGCCGGCTTGAAAGCCTCGCCGCCCACATAAGCCACATCGGCGCCGTTATCATACGCCGCCGCCAACGCCGCCATATCCGCCACCCTCACCGTCAGCAGCGCCCGCGGCCGTGCCGCCCCTTCGCCCCCGGCCGGCAGGCCGGCCGCCGGCGCCGCCGCCGACACCTCCTTCACCGCCTGGCTGAAGAAGCGCGGCTCGCGCGCGCCGCTGAAATCCACCGCCGCCGCGCCGGGGTTGCCGAACGCGTAGCACGTCGAAAAATCGCGCGCCCGGCTGGCGTGAAGCTCGCGCCACTCTGCCTGATCGGCGGTATAGCCGGCCGGATCGGCCAAATAGCGGTCGATCGCCCGGCGATACAGGCCGGTCACGCGGCCGACGAAATCGGCGGTCCGCATGCGCCCCTCGATCTTGAACGACAGCACTCCCGCCTGGATAAGCTGCGGCAGATGCAGATATAGGCACATATCCTTGAGCGCCAGCTTATACGGGCCGGGGTCGCGTTCCGCCGCCAGCGGCGTGCCCGCCGCCGTGAACCCGTACGGCCAGCGGCACGGCTTCAGGCAGCGGCCGCGGTTCGAACTCTGGCCGAACACCACCCCCGAATGCAGGCACTGCCCGCTGTGGGCCACGCACATATCCCCATGCACGAAATACTCCAGTTCGATGCCCGTCCGTTCCCTGATCAACGTCAACTGGGCAAGCGTCATCTCCCGGTTAAAAACGACCCGCGTCACCCCGTAATCCTGCAGAGTGCGCACCGCCGCCTCATTGTGGGTATTCATCATCACCGACGCATGGAGCGGCAGCGTCAGGCCCTCCTCGCGGGCAAGCTCCAGCAGGCAGGGGTCCTGGATAATCAGCGCGTCCGGCCCCAGCTCCTGCAGGAAAGCGAGATACGCGCGCAGCGCCGGCAGCTCGGCCTCGCTGATCAGATTATTCACCGTCACATACAGGCGCAC
Source organism: Sporomusaceae bacterium (assembly GCA_031460455.1). Taxonomy (NCBI): domain Bacteria; kingdom Bacillati; phylum Bacillota; class Negativicutes; order Selenomonadales; family Sporomusaceae; species Sporomusaceae bacterium. The sequence continues at coordinate 63,012 of JAVKTQ010000017.1, read as the reverse complement.
CCCGCGGGCGCGGGTAAACGCCACCGCCCTCGCCAGGGCGTCGTCGTCGAAATTGGCGTCCCGGCGGTGCAGCCGCATATTGAAGCGTTTGCCGCCGAGGTAAACCGCATCCGCCCCGGCGTCCACCGCCGCCACAAGCGCCTCCCAGGTGCCTGCCGGAGCAAGCAGTTCTACGGTACCTGAGGATTGCATAAAAAGTCCATCTGCGTCGTTGCTCCTCAGATGCTTGCTTGCGTACGTTCCGAGTACGCGGCGCGGCGCATCTTCCGGTGCGCCTTGCATCTGGATCTTTTTACGCAATCCCGGCAATTCAACTTCACTCATACACTTCCCTCGCAATCTTCACAAGCTCCACCGGCAGCGTCAGCCCCAGGCTCCGGGCCGCCGCCGCGTTCAGCAGCACGTCCGGGTCGTCCGCCTTGCCCACCAGCAGGCTGCTTGGGGCCGCGCCGGCGAGAATGCGGGCCGCCTGCCCGGCGCACGCGCAGCCCAGCTTATAGTGATCGGCGGTCAGAGCGCCGAGCGCGCCGGCGGCCACGTTGGCGGGGCTGGAGGCCACCACCGGCACGCCGGCCAACTCCGCGTAATAGGCGACCGTCGCAAAATTCTCCTCCACCACCCGCCCGATCGGCAGAAATAGGGCGTCAGGCCTGACAGCCAGCCTCTCATCGAATGTGGACAGGTGGTCAGACCGCGAAACGGCAAAATTAATAAGCTCATACGTTCCCGCCGCCGCAAGGCGGAAATTATCCGCCTCCAGCACCGCGTTGGCGTCGCCGTCGTGATAAAGCACCCCGACCGTGCGCGCCGCCGGAAGCAGCCGGCGCATGAACGCCACCTTCGCCGCCGCCGGCACCATGCCCGCCATACCGGTCGCCTTGCCCGCGGCCAGCAGGCCGGCCCCCGCCGGGTCGAACACCGGCGTAAACACCACCGGAATAGAGGCCGCCAGGTCCACGGCCGCCTTGGCCGCCGGCGTCGAGCAGGCGAAAATCAGCTCCGCCCCTCGTGCGGCGAGCTCCGCCGCCAGCGCCGGCAGCAGCGCCGCGTTGCCGTCGGCGTTAAGATAAGTGAACGTCGCCTCCGGGCCGTCCTCCGCCAGACCGGCCTTGAAGCCCTGGACGGCGTCGTCCAGATGCTGGGTAAGCTGAAGAATGCCGATATGATGCATGTCAAAACCTCCCGTTATAGCCACATAAGAAATTCTGCATAACGCGGACAATCCCTTTCGCGAACAAACACAATTTTCAGAGGAATTGCTCCCCCGTCTACCGAAAATATATGTCATACAGACAGCGGGAAGACCGGCCGCGGCTCCACCGTCGCCACAAACGGCCAGCCAACCCTTAATAAAATGAAATCACAGAAGGAGGAAAAGAAATGAAACCTATCGCCGTCGGCGACCTCGCCCCCGACTTTGCCCTCAAGGACAACCGGGGCGAACTCATCGAACTCAAAGCTTACCGGGGCAAAAAAGTGCTGCTCAGTTGGCACCCCCTAGCATGGACCAGGGTCTGCGCCGATCAGATGAAAGCGCTCGAAGACCACCTTGCCGACTTCGAACGCCTCAACACCGTTCCGCTGGGGCTCAGCATCGACGCCTACCCGTCCAAGAACGCCTGGGCGAAAGAACTCAAAATCGCCACCGTCAAACTGCTCGCCGACTTCTGGCCCCACGGCAAGGCAGCCATGGACTACGGCCTGTTCCGGGAAGTCGAAGGCTTCTCCCAGCGGGCCAACGTCATCCTCGACGAAAACGGCAAAGTGCTGTGGGTAAAAATCTACGATATCCCCCAACTGCCCGATATCGACGAAGTCCTGGCCGTCCTGGGCAAATAGCGGTAAACAGCTCCGCGGGAAAAAAGGTCCCGGGTTTCGGCCCGGGGCCTTTCGATTACCGGTCAATCGGCAAAGGAGGTATCGCTGCCTCGAGAAGAGAACTTGTCCTAAAATACCCCATTGATTATCCAGCCGGCGGCCTCCTATATACCGAAAGGACAAAAATCGATGACTAACCCCTTCGTCCACCTCCACAACCACACCGAATTCAGCCTCCTCGACGGCGCCAGCCGCGTCGAGCGCCTCGTCGCCCGCGCCCAAGAGCTCGGCATGCCCGCCGTCGCCATCACCGACCACGGCACCATGAGCGGCGTCGTCGACTTCTTTAAACACGCCGTCAAAAAGGGCATCAAGCCGGTCATTGGCTGCGAGGTCTATGTCGCGCCGCGCTCGCGGCTCGAAAAAACCACCGTCGAAGGCGAAGCATACTACCACCTCGTCCTCCTGGCCGAAAACGCCACCGGCTACCGCAACCTCATGGAACTCGTCTCCCGCGCCCACACCGAAGGCTTCTACTATAAACCGCGCATCGACAAAGAAATCCTCCGCGAATACAGCGACGGCATCATCGCCCTCAGCGCCTGCCTGGCCGGCGAGCTGCCCCAGCTCCTGCTCCGCGGCGACAAAGCCGGCGCCGAGGCGCTCGCCCGCGAATACGTCGCCATCTTCGGCCCGGACAACTTCTTCATCGAGCTCCAGGACCACGGCCTGCCCGAGCAGAAACAAGTCAACCCCATGCTCGCCGCCCTCGCCGCCAAAATCGGCGTCGGCCTCGTCGCCACCAACGATATCCACTACATCGACCGCCAGGACGCCGAAAGCCACGACGTCCTCCTCTGCATCCAGACCGGCAAAACTGTCGACGACGCCGGCCGCATGCGCTTCACCGGCAGCGAATTCTACCTCAAAAGCGCCGACGAAATGGCCGCCCTGTTCGCCGCCTACCCCGAAGCGCTCGCCAACACCGTCCGCATCGCCGAACGCTGCGACCTCAGCCTCGAATTCGGCAAACTCTACCTGCCCGAATTCCCCATCCCCGCCGGTCAGACCCCCGAGCAATACCTCCGCAGCCTCTGCCTAGAAAAGCTCCCGGCGCGCTACCCCGCCGCCGGCCAGACCGAAACCGACCGGCTCGACTACGAACTCGCCACCATCGCCCAGATGGGCTTCGCCAGCTACTTCCTCATCGTCTGGGACTTCGTCAACTACGCCCGCCAGCAAGGCATCGCCGTCGGCCCCGGCCGCGGCTCGGCCGCCGGCAGCATCGTCGCCTACCTCCTCGGCATCACCAACATCGACCCCCTCAAATACGGCCTCCTCTTCGAACGCTTCCTCAACCCCGAGCGCGTCACCATGCCCGATATCGACATCGACTTCTGCTACGTCCGGCGCGGCAAAATCATCGAATACGTCGTCGAACGCTACGGCGCCGACCGCGTCGCCCAGATCATCACCTTCGGCACCATGGCCGCCAAAGCCGCCATCCGCGACGTCGGCCGCGCCCTCAACATGCCCTACGGCGACGTCGACCGCATCGCCAAACTCGTCCCCGGCGAACTCGGCATCACCCTCCACCGCGCCCTCGAAGTCAGCGGCGAACTCAAAACCCTCTACCAGGCCGACCCCGAAATCAAAAAACTCCTCGACCTCGCCATGAGCGTCGAAGGCCTGCCGCGCCACGCCTCCACCCACGCCGCCGGCGTCGTCATCGCCAACGAGCCCCTCACCCACTACGTCCCCCTCCAAAACTCCTCCGAAGGCTTCGTCACCACCCAGTACGACAAAGACCGCATCGAAGAAATCGGCCTCCTCAAAATGGACCTCCTGGGCCTGAGGACGCTCACCGTCATCGGCGACGCCCTCGCCCTCATCAAAGAAAACCGCGGCCTCGCCGTCGACATCGACGCTATCCCCCTCGACGACCCCAAAACCAGCGCCATGCTCTCGGCCGGCGACACCGCCGGCGTCTTCCAGATGGAATCCAGCGGCATGACCAACCTCGTCAAAGAGCTCAAGCCCGAACGCTTCGAAGACCTCATCCCCCTCGTCGCCCTCTACCGGCCGGGGCCGCTGGGCAGCGGCATGGTCACCGACTTCATCAACGGCCGCCACGGCCGCAAAAAAGTCACCTACCTCCACCCGCTCCTCGAACCCATCCTCAAAGACACCTTCGGCGTCATCCTCTACCAGGAGCAGGTCATGCAGATCGCCTCCACCCTCGCCGGCTTCACCCTCGGCCAGGCCGACCTCCTCCGCCGCGCCATGGGCAAGAAAAAACCCGAAGTAATCGCCGCCCAGCGCGAAAACTTCATGAAAGGGGCCGCCGAGCACCGCATCAACCCCAAACTCGCCGAAGAAATCTTCAACCTCATCGCCCACTTCGCCGACTACGGCTTCAATAAATCCCACAGCGCCGCCTACGCCCTCGTCGCCTACCAGACCGCCTGGCTCAAAGCCAACTACCCCCAGGAATTCATGGCTGCCCTCCTCACCAGCATCATGGGCGCCAACGACAAAGTCGGCTTCTACATCGAAGAATGCCGGCGCATGGGCCTCGCCGTCCTCCCCCCCGACATCAACGCCAGCTCCGCCGGCTTCACCGTCGACGGTGCCGCCATCCGCTTCGGCCTCGCCGGCGTCAAAAACGTCGGCGACAACGCCATCGCCGGCATTCTCGCCGTGCGCGCCGCCGGCGGCCGTTTCGCCTCCCTCGTCGACTTCTGCTCGCGCATCGACATGCGGCTCGTCAACAAACGTATGTTAGAGAGCCTCATCAAATGCGGCGCCTTCGACTCCTTCGGATGGAAACGCTCCCAGCTCCTCGCCGCCCTCGACCAGGCCGCCGAAGTCGCCGCCTGCCGCCAGCGCGACCGCGACAGCGGCCAACTCGGCCTCTTCGGCGACGACAGCGACACCTGCGCCGACGACATCGCCCCGCCGCGCCTCGACGAACTGCCCCCCGCCGAACTCCTCGCCATGGAAAAAGAAATGACCGGCTTCTACGTCACCGGCCATCCCCTCGATCAATACCGCGAAATCATGAAAAGCTACACCGCCGTCGGCCTCCTGTCCGGCGGCGAATACGGCGACGGCCAGCCCGTCAAAGTCGCCGGCCTTGTCGCCGGCGCCAAGCGCATCACCACCAAAAGCGGCGACATGATGTGCTTCGTCAACCTCGAAGACTTCACCGGCCAGATCGAAGTCGTCGTCTTCCCCCGCCTGTTCGACAAAATAAGCCGCATCGTCCTGCCCGACGCCGCCGTCGCCGCCAGCGGCAGGCTCAATGTCGGCGAAGAAACCGTCAAAATCATCGCCGAAGACATCGTCCCCCTCGAAGCCGGCGTTCAGCCCGCCAGCGGCAAAAAAGCCGGCGAAGTTCGCATCCGCCTCGGCGAAGGCCAGGAAAACGACGCCGTCTTCGACCTCCTCAAAGGCGTCTTCGCCCGCCACCGCGGCCAGGCAGTCGTCTACCTCCACTTCACCGCCAGCCGCCGCGTCGTCCGCACCGACCGCCAATACTGGCTCGACCCGTCGCCCGAGGCGGTGAAGGAACTTGAAGAAATTTTAGGTCCAGGAACGGTACAAGTAAATTGAAAAATGCGTAGAAAATCCATCTGCGGCGTTGCTCCTCGGCTGCCATCCTCAGCGTACGTACGTGTACGCTTCCGGTGTCAGCCTCCGGTGCGCCTTGCATCTGGAGCTTTCTACGCATTTTTGTCGCAACCCATGGGGAACGCACTTTTTACTCGTAGCCGGCGGACATTTTCGCCGGCTTTCTTGTTTCCTCGTCGCAACGGGGGGCGGCACCCAAAACCGGGAACGCCGCGCCGCAGGCGCCGGAGAACGCAGGCGTAGTGCGCCGTAGCTTTGGCGCACAGCCTGCGTTCTCCGCAAAGCCTTGCCCCGCCCTACCGCCTGAAAGCCATCGCCGCCATCGCCGCCCCCTCGCGCAGATAATTGCGCACCTTCAGATACAGCCCGTCCGGCATCGGCGCCGGCGCCGCGCTCGCCTCCAGCCCCAGATCGCGGGCCAGCACCAGCGTCCGGTGCACATGCGACGCATTCGAAACGATGATCGCCTTGCGGTACCCCTGCGCCGCCATCACCGCCTGCGAATTGGCCAGATTCTGATACGTATTGTACGACCCGTCCTCGGTGAGAATCTTCTCGCCGGGGATGCCCTCTTTAATCAGGTAATCGCGCATCGCGAACGCCTCGGCCACCTCTTCGTCCGCGCCGCGGGCCCCGCTCACGATAATCGCCGGCGCCAGCCCCTGCCGGTAAAGACGCACAGCCTCCTCCAGCCGCAGCCTGAGCATCGGCCCCGGCTCAGTGCCGAACACCCGCGACCCCAGCACGATCATCACATCCGCCGGCGCGGGCTTGGCCAGAAAGCCGCCGGCCACGATCGGCAGCTCCACCGCCGCGATCACGAACAACAGCGAGGCCAGCAACCACTTTCGCCAGCGCAGCCAAATAACCATCGACAGAACCCTCCGCGTTAAGGCGCATTATTTACTATTATAGCACCTTCGCCGCGCGGCGTTCAAAAAAGACTCGCGGCCCCAGGAGCCAATATATTCCGCCTTCCTCCCGCCGCCCGGAGACAGTCTGTCGTCTCTGTCTGTAGATAAACAGCGACAAGTTTGTACAGAATTATATACAGGTGCTTGTCAACACACATAAACACAAGAACACCTGTCCGTCGCTCCGGCGAGCGTAATCCGCGCCCCGGCCGGCCGCGGCGCCGTGCCTGTCGTACTAGTGTCCTGGTAAGTGCACACACTAACGATAGGGAAGAGGGGAGAGGGCCGCGGCAGCGGTAAACATCCATAAATCTGCGTTGGCACGGTATTTGCATGAATAAAGTGTGAAATCATTAACAGGGAGTGTGTTGACATGGCAAAATTTATCACCGCTCTGGAAGCAGCCAAACTCATCAAAGACGGCTCGGTTGTCGCCACCAGCGGCTTCGTAGGTATCGGGCATCCGGAAGCCATCACCGCGGCCTGTGAAGAAAGATTCCTCAGCGAAGCCAAACCCCGCGACCTGACCCTCGTATACTGCGCGGGCCAGGGCGACGGCAAGGACCGCGGCCTCAACCACTTCGGCTTCGAAGGCATGGTCAAGCGCGTCGTAGGCGGTCACTGGAATCTCGCTCCCAAGCTCGGCAAACTCGCCGTCGAAAACAAAATCGACGCCTACAACTTCCCCCAGGGCACCCTGGCCCAGTGGCTGCGCAGCGTAGCAGGCAACAAGCCCGGCATCATCACCAAGGTCGGCCTCAACACCTTCTGCGATCCCCGCGTCGAAGGCGGCAAAATCAACACCGCCACCAAGGACGAACTCGTCGAAGTCATCCAGCTCGGCGGCGAAGAGTGGCTGTGGTACAAGCCCTTCCCGGTCACAGTCGGCCTCATCCGCGGGACCACCGCCGACGAAAACGGCAACATCAGCATCGAGCGTGAGGCCCTCGCCCTCGAAATCCTCCCCGTCGCCCAGGCGGCCAAGAACGCCGGCGGCGTCGTCATCTGCCAGGTTGAGCGCATCGTGCAGGCAGGCACCCTCAAACCCAAGGACGTCAAAGTACCCGGCCGCCTTGTCGACTACGTCGTAGTCGCCGAACCGGACAAGCACGCCCAGACCTTCGCCGAACAATACAACGCCGCCTACTCCGGCGAAACCCGCATCCCGCTGTCCGCCATCCCGCCCATGGCCCTTGACGACCGCAAAGTCATCGCCCGCCGCGCCGCCATGGAACTCATCCCCGGCGCCATCGTCAACCTCGGCATCGGCATGCCCGAAGGCGTCGCCATGGTAGCCAACGAAGAAGGCGTCGGCGACACCATGACCCTGACCGTCGAGCCCGGCGGCTGGGGCGGCGTTCCTGCCGGCGGCCTCAGCTTCGGAGCCGTCAGCAACGCCGACGCCTTCGTCGACCAGCCCTACCAGTTCGACTTCTACGACGGCGGCGGCCTCGACCTCGCCTACCTCGGCCTCGCGGAGACCGACAAACACGGCAACATCAACGTCAGCAAATTCAAAGGCCGTGTCGCCGGCTGCGGCGGCTTCATCAACATCACCCAAAACTCCAAACGGGTCGTATTCTGCGGCACCTTTACCGCCGGCGGCCTGCAGGTCGAAGTCAACGACGGCAAACTCAAAATCGTCACCGAAGGCAAAGCCCGCAAATTCCTCGACCATGTCGAGCAGATCACCTTCAGCGGCGACTACGCCAAAAAAGTCAAACAGCCTGTCCTCTACATCACCGAGCGGGCCGTCTTCGAACTCACCCCGCAGGGCATGACCCTCACCGAAATAGCCCCCGGCGTCGACCTCGAAAAAGACGTCCTCGCCCTGATGGACTTCAAACCCATTATCTCCCCCAAACTCAAAACCATGGACGCCCGCATCTTCAAAGCCGACAAAATCGGTCTCAAGGACATGTTGCCTGCCAACGGTAAATAGTGTTAGAATAAAGTAGATATTCCGCGTACGGAATAAACTAAGCGACAAAACCAAAAGGAGATGATCAAGTTGAAGGAAGTAGTAATCGTCAGCGCCGTCCGCACGGCGATCGGCACCTTCAACGGCGCGTTGGCCTCCCTGTCCGCCCCCGATCTGGGCGCCATCGTCCTCAAGGCGGCCACCGAGAAGGTCGGCGTCAAAGCCGAGAATGTCGACGAAATAATCTTCGGCAACGTCCTCCAGGCCGGCCTCGGGCAAAACCCTGCCCGGCAGGCGGCCATCAAAGCCGGCATCCCGGCCGAAGTGCCGTCCATGACCATCAACAAAGTCTGCGGCTCCGGCCTCAAAACCGTCAACCTTGCCGCCCAGGCCATCATGTGCGGCGACGCCGACATCGTCCTCGCCGGCGGCATGGAAAGCATGTCCCAGGCCCCGTACCTCCTTTCCAGCAAAGCCCGCTGGGGCTACCGCATGGGTAACGACAAAGTCGTCGACGTCATGATCAACGACGGTCTGTGGTGCGCCTTCAACGACTACCACATGGGCATCACCGCCGAAAACGTCGCCGAGAAATTCGGCATCACCCGCGAAATGCAGGACCAGCTCGCCTACGAATCCCAGGACAAAGCCGTCAAAGCCATCGAAAGCGGCGCCTTCAAAAAAGAAATCGTTCCTGTCACCATCAAAGGCAAAAAGGGCGACACCGTCTTTGACACCGACGAATACCCCAAAGCCGGCACCACCGTTCAGTCGCTCTGCGGCCTCAAACCGGCCTTCAGAAAAGACGGCACCGTCACCGCCGGCAACGCCTCCGGCATCAACGACGGCGCGGCCGCCCTCGTAGTCATGAGCGCCGACAAAGCCAAAGCCCTCGGCCTCAAGCCCATCGCCAAAATCGTCGGCTACGGCTCCGGCGGCGTAGACCCCGCCATCATGGGCATGGGCCCCGTCTCCGCCACTCGCAAGGCTTTAGCCAAAGCCGGGCTCGCCATCGGCGACATCGACCTCATCGAAGCCAACGAAGCCTTCGCCGCCCAGTTCCTGGCCGTCGGCAAAGAACTTGGCTTCATGAAGGAAAAAGTCAACGTCAACGGCGGCGCCATCGCCCTCGGGCACCCCATCGGCGCCAGCGGCGCGCGCATCCTCGTCACCCTCCTCCACGCCATGGAAGCGCGCGGCGCCAAACGCGGCCTCGCCACCCTCTGCATCGGCGGCGGCCAGGGCGTAGCCACCATCGTAGAAAAACTGTAGGCTCCCACTAGGCAAATTGCGCAAACTTTTAGTGCCAATGGGATATCCTATTGGCACTAAAATAAAAAACTCATGTGATTTTTTTCACATTTTTTCAATAACTGCAGCAATATTATACGAAGACAGGAGAGGATTAACATGCAATTCGAACTGACCGACGACCAAAAAATGATGCAGAAAATGGTGCGTGAATTCGCCGAAAAGGAAGTTGCCCCAGGCACGGAAGAACGCGACGAGCATGAAAAATTCGACCGTTCCCTGTTCGACTCCCTCGGCGAACTCGGCGTCACCGGCATCTGCTTCCCCGAGCAATATGGCGGCGCAGGCGGCGACAACCTCAGCTACATCCTCGCCATCGAGGAAGTCAGCCGCATCGACGACGGCCTGGGCATCGCCCTGTCCGCGTCCGTCTCGCTGTGCGGCTGGCCCATTTACGCCTACGGCAACGAAGAACAGAAAAAGAAATACCTCACCCCCCTCGCCGAAGGGACCAAACTCGGCGCCTTCGGCCTCACCGAGCCCAACGCCGGCACCGACGCCGCCTCCCAGCAGACCGTCGCCGTCCTCCAGGGCGACCACTACATCTTGAACGGCAGCAAAATCTTCATCACCAACGCCGGCGAAGCCGAGACCTACATCGTATTCGCCATGACCGACAAAAGTAAAGGCACAAGAGGAATTTCCGCCTTCATTCTCGAAAAAGATATGCCGGGGTTCACCTTTGGCAAAAAAGAACATAAACTGGGCATCCGTTCATCCCAGACCATGGAGCTCATCTTCCAGGACGTCAAAGTCCCGGTGGCCAACCTCCTCGGCAAAGAAGGCGAAGGCTTCAAAATCGCCATGACCACCCTCGACGGCGGCCGCATCGGTGTCGCTGCCCAGGCCCTCGGCATCGCCCAGGCCGCGCTCGACCACGCCGTCAAATACTCCAAGGAACGGGTCCAGTTCGGCAAACCCATCGCCGCCAACCAGGCCATCGCCTTCATGCTCGCCGACATGGCCGTCAAGGTCGACGCCGCCCGCCTGCTCACCTACCGGGCCGCCTACCTCAAAGACAACGGCCAGCCTTACTCCAAAGAGGCCGCCATGGCCAAGCTGTACGCCTCTGACGCTGCCATGAACGTCACCACCGACGCCGTCCAGATCTTCGGCGGCTACGGCTACAGCCGCGAATACCCGGTCGAGCGCCTGATGCGCAACGCCAAAATCACCCAGATCTACGAAGGTACCAACCAAGTCCAGCGCATGGTCATCTCGGGGGCCGTCCTCCGCTAGCCGGCGCTTCATCTCACCAGAAACAGGAGGCTGAAGAATGGAAATCGTCGTCTGTGTCAAGCAAGTACCTGACACCACCGAAGTAAAAATCGATCCAGTAACCAACACGCTCATCCGCCAGGGGGTACCGAGCATCGTCAACCCGTTCGACAAGAACGCCGTTGAAGCCGCGCTCGTCCTCAAAGAAAAGCACGGCGGCAAGGTGACGGTCATCAGCATGGGGCCGCCCCAGGCCAAGGACGCACTGAAGGAATGCCTCGCCATGGGGGCCGACGCGGCCATCCTTGTCAGCGACCGCGCCTTCGGCGGCGCCGACACCCTCGCCACCAGCTACACCCTCGCGGCGGCCATCAAAAAGCTTGGCACAGTCGACGTAATCCTCTGCGGCAAGCAAGCCATCGACGGCGACACCGCCCAGGTCGGGCCGGAAATCGCCGAACACCTCGGCATTCCCCAGGTCACCTATGTCGCCAAAGTCGAAGTCAACGGCGCCACCGCCCGCCTTGAGCGCGAACACGAAGACGGCTACGAAATCATCGAAGTGAATACGCCCGTCATGCTCACCGTCGTCAAATCCGCCAACGAGCCGCGCTACCCAACCGTTAAAGGCACCATGCGCGCCAACCGCGCCGAGATCCCTGTCTGGACGCTCGCCGACCTCGACGTCGACCAGGCCAGGCTCGGCCTCAAAGGCTCGCCCACCCAGGTCCGTAAAATCTTCACCCCCAAGCAGCGCACCCAGGGGGTTCTCATCCAGAAGGACACCGCCCGGGAAGCGGTCGCAGAACTAATCGCCAAACTGTCTGAAGCGAAGATCGTCTAGGGGGTAGCGAAAACAATGGCCATCAAAGTAATCAAAGACCAGTGCATAGGCTGCAGCGCCTGCGTCGGCGCCTGTCCCTTCGGCGCCATCGAAATGCAGGACGACGCCAAAGCCTTCATCACCGAAGCCTGTACCGCCTGCGGCGCCTGCATCGACACCTGTCCCGTCAAAACCATCATCCGCGAAGAAGAAGCCAAAACCGTCGCCATCGACAAGAACGCCTACAAAGACGTCTGGGTCTACCTCGAACTGGCTGAAGGCGCACCCCGCAACGTCGGCCTCGAACTCCTCGGCGAAGGCCGCAAACTCGCCGACGCCATGAACCAGAAACTGGCCGCCGTCATCCTCGGCGACGGCGTAGAGGCGCTCGCCAAAGAAGCCTTCGCCGCCGGCGCCGACAAAGTCTACCTCGTCGAAGGCCCCGAATACGCCCACTACAGCACCGACGCCTACACCATCGCCCTCGTCGACCTCATCGGCGCCTACAAACCCTCCGTCATCCTCCTCGGCGCCACCAACGACGGCCGCGACCTCGGACCGCGCATCGCCTGCCGCGTCGGCACCGGCCTCACCGCCGACTGCACCGGCCTCGGCATCGACGAAGCCACCGGCCTCGTCGCCTGGACCCGTCCGGCCTTCGGCGGCAACATCATGGCCACAATCCTCTGCCCCGACCACCGGCCCCAGATGGGCACCGTCCGGCCGAAAGTCTTCAAAAAACCCGAACCCGACTACGGCAAGAGCGGCGAAATAATCCGCGTTCCCAGCAAAGTCAAACCCGGCGACATCCGCACCAAACTCATCGAAGTCATCAAAGTCTGCACCGCCGCCTGCAACCTCGAAGAAGCCGAAATCATCGTCTCCGGCGGCCGCGGCCTCTGCAAACCCGAGAACTTCACCCTTGTCGAAGACCTGGCGAACGTCCTCGGCGCAGCCGTCGGCGCCTCCCGCGCCGCCGTCGACGCCGGCTGGAAACCGGCCCTCCACCAGGTAGGCCAGACCGGCAAAACCGTAGGCCCCAAAATCTACTTCGCCTGCGGCATCTCCGGCGCCATCCAGCACCTTGCCGGCATGTCCTCCTCCGACATCGTCATCGCCGTCAACAAAGACCCCGACGCCCCCATCTTCAAAATGGCCGACTACGGCATCGTCGGCGACGTCATGGAAGTACTGCCCATCCTCACCGAAGAGTTCCGCAAGATCAAGGAAGCCTAGCGAAAAGAGGTAATCGAATATGGTCCGCGACATATCCTTCGCCGAAATCAACATCGGCGACAAAGCCAGCATGACCAAAACAGTCAGCGAACACGACGTCTACACCTTCGCCGGCGTCAGCGGCGACTTCAACCCCGTCCACATCGACGCCGAATTCGCCAAAACCACCATGTTCAAAGAACGCATCGCCCACGGCATGCTCTCGGCCGGCTTCATCTCCGCCGTACTCGGCACCTCGCTGCCCGGCCGCAACACCATCTACCTCGGGCAGGAGCTCGCCTTCAAAGCCCCGGTCAAAATCGGCGACACCGTCACCGCCACCGTCGAAGCCATCGAAAAAATCCCCGAAAAAAACCGCCTCATCTTCCGCACCACCGTCACCAACCAGGACGGCACCGTCGTCATCGACGGCAAAGCCACTGTCCTCAAGAAGTAGCAGGAACCCCCGCGCCGCACGAGAAAACCGTGCGGCGGGGGGGTTCGTTGCGTATGGCCATATGTGAAAAAAATAATTTATTGGAGAGGGTGTACAGCATGGAATTCAAAAAAGCTCTGGTAATCGGCGCCGGCCAAATGGGCAGCGGCATCGCCCAGGTAATGGCCCAGGGCGGCCTCACCGTCGTCCTCCGCGACATCAAAGAGGAATTCGTCAAAAAAGGTATCGCCGGCATCGACAAAAACCTCACCAAAGCCGTCGAAAAAGGCAAAATGGCCCCCGAAGAAAAAGCCGCCGTCATGGGGCGCATCTCAGGCGTCGTCGACCTTGACGCCGCCGCCTGCGACGTCGACCTCGCCATCGAAGCCGCCGTCGAAAACATGGACATCAAACGCGACATCTTCCAAACCCTCGACAAACTCTGCCCCGAGCGCACCATCCTCGCCTCCAACACCTCCTCGCTGCCCATCACCGCCCTCGGCGCCATCACCAAGCGCCCGCAGAAATTCATCGGCATGCACTTCTTCAACCCCGCCCCGGTCATGAAACTCGTCGAAGTCATCACCGGCCTCGCCACCAGCGACGAAACCTTCGCCGCCGTCAAAGGCCTTGCCGAAACTTTAGGCAAATCGCCTGTCAAAGTATCCGACTTCCCCGGTTTCGCCGGCAACCGCATCATGATGCCGATGATCAACGAAGCCGTCTACGCCCTCATGGAAGGCGTCGCCAGCGTCGAAGACATCGACAGCGTCGCCAAACTCGGCTTCAACCACCCCATGGGACCACTTGCCCTCTCCGACCTCATCGGCAACGACACCGTCCTCTACATCATGGAAGTCCTCTACCAAGGTTACGGCGACAGCAAATACCGCCCCTGCCCGCTGCTCAGGAAATACGTCGCCGCCGGCTGGCTGGGCCGCAAATCCGGCCGTGGCTTCTACGACTACAACCAGCAATAAAAAAATAGGGAGGTAGACAAACATGAGCGACTACCAGAACCTCATCTTCGAAAACCAGGACGGCATCGGCATCGTCACCATCAACCGGCCTAAAGCCCTCAACGCCCTCAACGCCGACACCATGGACGAACTCGACCGGCTCGCCGACGCCCTCGCCAAAGACACCGCCGTCAAAGCAATCATCATCACCGGCGCGGGCGACAAAGCCTTCGTCGCCGGCGCCGACATCGCCTACATGCAGCCCCTCAGTGCCGTCGAAGGCCGTGCCTGGGCCAAATACGGCCAATCCGTCTTCAACAAAATCGAAAACCTGCCCCAGCCTGTCATCGCCGCCGTAAACGGCTTCGCCCTCGGCGGCGGCTGCGAACTCGCCATGGCCTGCGACATCCGCATCGCCTCCGAAAAAGCCAAATTCGGCCAGCCCGAATCCACCCTCGGCATCCCGCCGGGATTCGGCGGCACCCAGCGTCTCGCCCGCCTCGTCGGCAAAGGCCGCGCCAAAGAACTCCTCTTCACCGCCGACATGATCGACGCTCTAGAGGCCTACCGCATCGGCCTCGCCAACAAAATCGTCGCCCCCGAGGAACTCATGGACGCCGCCAAAGCCCTGGCCCAAAAGATCATGAGCCGCTCGCCCGTCGGCGTCCAGATGTGCAAAGTCGCCGTCAACGAAGGCCTCGACACCGACCTCGAAACCGGCGTCGCCTACGAAGCCGAAGTCTTCGGCCTCTGCTTCGCCACCGCCGACCAGAAAGAAGGCATGGCCGCCTTCCTCGAAAAACGCAAAGCCAACTTCACCGGCAAATAAGCCGACGCAAAAAAATCCCCGCGCCGTCAGGCGCGGGGATTTTTCTTGCCGTTTATCAACCGGTAAAGCCGAAGACCGTGTAAATCAGGATAACCACGATACCGGTCAGGAAGGGGATGATAAGCGACGTCACGCAGATATCCTTATACGACTGGATATGCGTCAGGCCGCAGACCGCCAGCAGCGTAATGACCGCGCCGTTATGCGGCATCGTGTCGAAACCGCCCGAAGCCATCGACGCTACGCGATGCAGCAGCTCGGGATTCAGGCCCACCTGGTTGGCCCAGGACAGCCACTCCTTCGCCATGATGCTCAGCGCGATCGACATGCCGCCCGAAGCCGAACCGGTGATGCCGGCCAGAATGTTGACCGTGAAAAACTCCGAAACCAGCGGCGTGCCGCCAAGCTTGATATTCAGCAGGAACGTGGCGATCGACTTGAAGCCGGGCAGCGAAGAGATAACGTTGCCGTAGCCGACCTCCGAAGCGGTATTCATGATCGCCAGCAGCGAGCCGATCGCGCCGGTGTTGAGAGCGCGCTGCAGAGCGCCGGGCTGTTTCGGCAGGTAGCGGTAGCCGATGCCCACCGCCAGAATAACGCCCACCACCAAGCCGATGATCAGCGACCAGATACCGGCCACGTTCTTGACCGCCGGGACCAGGAGCTTAAGGCCCATGCCCTGGAAAGGCTTCAGCATATTGGGATCCCAGGCGAACTTAGTCATCGCGAAATTGATAACGACAACGGCGATCAGCGGCAGCAGCGACAGCACCCAGTTGGGATAATCGCCATGAGTCTGGTCGGCCGTCGGCTCATTCAGCGTATGCTCGCCATAGCCCTCGCCGGCTGCCTGGGCCGACTTGCGACGGTATTCCAGCCAAGCGACGCCCGAGAAAAAGGTGATTGCCGCGGCAAGCAGGCCGAGAACCGGGGAAGCCCAGGCATTCGTGCCGTAGAAAGTCATCGGAATGGCGTTCTGGATCTGCGGCGTTCCTGGCACCATCGTCATCGTGAATGTGAAAGCGCCCAGAGCGATCGCGCCGGGGATGAGGCGTTTCGGGATGCCGGCTTCCTTAAAGAGAGCGGCGCCGAAAGGATAAACCGCGAACACGACCACGAACAGGCTTACGCCGCCGTAGGTCAGGATGGCGCCGGACAGCACGACGGCGATAATGCCGCGCTCCTTGCCCAGAGCCTGAATGATCTCGTGGGCGATCGACTTGGCCATGCCGGTATCTTCCATAACTTTGCCGAGAACAGCGCCGAGCAGGAAGACGGGGAAGAACGACTTAACGTAACCGACCGCCCGCTCCATAAAAAGCTCGGTATAGGCCGGCATGATATCGAAACCTTGCATCGACGCGGCCAGCAGCGCCAGGATGGGGGCGAAGAGAATAACCGAGAAGCCCCGGTAGGCCACGTACATCAGTAAGAAAAGACTTAAAACAATGCCCAGTATTTCCATTACTTTTCCTCCCTTTAGTCTTCAGATTGGGATGCAATCAAGCAAGCAAGACATATAAATTCCCAGCAAGACAGGTTACGCAGAAGCCTCTTTCGCCACCACCTCCTCACACGAAACTTTAAATATCATGATGCAAATTCCGTGCCAATATTCCGAAAATAATCATTTCCGACCACGAGCCGCCAACATAGCGCCATTTAGCTACAAGTCCAGGACAAAAAGCGTCATAACATGTACATAATACTATACACTGTGTCTATCATTGTGCACGTCTGACGGCGATCGCCCATTGCCAGGCGCGGATGTCGCAGGATAAAAGGGGCTTCCTTGCTTCCGCGCCCGGTTGGCACGATAATTGCAATAATAAACGGCAGCAAGACAGGCGCACAAGCAACAAATTGAATCGGAGGGATACTCTATGCGTGAAGTAGTAATCGTTGGGGCCAAGCGTACCCCCATCGGCGACTTCCTCGGCGCGCTCAAAGACGTCAGCGCCGTAGACCTCGGCGTCACGGCCGTCAACGCCGCCCTCGCCCAAGCCGGCGTAAAGCCCGAACAGGTCAGCGAACTGGCCTGCGGCATGATCTACAAAGCCGGCAACAAAGGCAACCCCGGCCGCCAGATCCAGCTCAAATGCGGCATGCCTATCGAAGGCTACGCCTACACCGTCGACCAGCAATGCGGCTCGGGCATGAAAGCCTTCGAACTCGCCAGCCAGTCCATCGTCCTCGGCAAAACGGACATCGCCGTTGCCGTCGGCATCGAAAGCATGTCCCAGGCGCCCTACCTATTAAAAGGCGCCCGCACCGGCTTTAGAATGGGCCAGGCCGACATCTACGACTCCATGCTCTACGACGGCCTCGTCTGCGCCATCATGGGCTACCACATGGGCCTCACCGCCGAAAACCTCGCCGAGCGCTACGCCGTCACCCGTCAGGAACAGGACGAACTGGCCGCCATGAGCCACCAGCGGGCCGTCAAAGCCATCGCCGGCGGCGTCTTCAAAGACGAAATCGTTCCCGTCACCATAGAGACCCGCAAAGGTCCTCTCACCATCGACAAGGACGAGCACCCGCGGGCCGACGTCACCCTCGAAAAACTTGCCGCCATGAAACCCGCCTTCAAAAAAGACGGCACCGTAACCGCCGGCAACGCTTCAGGGGTCAACGACGGCGCAGCCGCCCTCGTCCTCATGACCGCGGCCAAAGCCAAAGAACTTGGCATAAGGCCGCTCGCCAAACTGCTCGCCACCGCCAACGCCGGCGTCGCTCCCGAAGTCATGGGCATCGGCCCCGTCTACGCCGTCCCCAAGGCCATCCAATACGCCGGCCTCAAAAGCGAAGACATCGGCTACTACGAAATAAACGAAGCCTTCGCCGCCCAATTCCTCGCCGTCAACCGCGAACTAAAAATCCCCTTCGACAAAATCAACGCCAACGGCTCCGGCGTCGGCCTCGGCCACCCCGTAGGCTGCACCGCCGCCAGAATAATCGTCTCCCTCATCTACGAGCTGGGTCGCCGCGGCGACAAATACGGCGTAGCGTCCCTGTGCGTGGGCGGCGGCCCTGCCATCGCCTCCGTCATCGAAAAGCTCTGATCCCGCAAAAGCGCAACCGCGAACATCAACACTGGGAGGTATAGTCCATGAGAGGTCTCAAGGATAAAGTCGTCATCATCACCGGCGGCGCCGGCGGCATCGGCAAAGCCACCGCCATGCGCTTCGCCGAAGAAGGCGCCAAAATCGTCGTCGCCGATTTCGCCGACGGCGCCGCCACCGTCGAAGCCGTCAAAACCCTTGGCAGCCAGGCCGTCTACGTCAAAGTCGACGTCACCAGCCCCGAAAGCTGCCAGAACATGGTCGCCGCCGCCAAGCAGGCCTTCGGCCGGGTCGACGTCCTCATCAACAACGCCGGCATCACCAAAGACGCCATGATGAAAAAAATGGCCAAAGAATCCTGGGACGCCGTCATCGGCGTAAACCTCACCGGCGTCTTCAACTGCACCTCCGCCGCCCTGCCCGCCATGCTCGAGCAGCAGGCCGGCGTCGTCCTCACCACCTCCTCCATCGTCGGCCTCTACGGCAACATGGGCCAGACAAACTACGCCGCCACAAAATGGGGCGTCATCGGCATGACCAAATCCTGGGCCAAAGAAATGGCCAAAAACGGCCTGCGCTTCAACTGCGTAGCCCCCGGCTTCACCGGCACCGAAATGGTCCGCAAAATCCCCGAACAAGTCCTCCAGGAAAAAATAATCATCAAAATACCCGCCGGACGTCTTGCCGAACCGGAGGAAATCGCCGCCGCCTTCGCCTTCCTCGCCTCCGACGACGCCAAATACATCAACGGCGCCGTACTCAGCGTCGATGGGGCATGCACCATCTAGCCACCTCGGGCGTGCACCCATTACATAAGTCCCGCGCGTACCTCTCTACGCGCGGGGCCTTTTTATTCCCGGCCGCCCAGCAGCGCCCATCTGCGGCGTTGCTCCTCGCCGGCTTGCTAGCGTACGTTCCGAGTACGCGGCCGGACGCTTCCGCCTTCCATGGCGCGTCCGGCACTAGGCCCATCCGGGGCCGTCGTCGCGGCGCCGGCTGCGGTGCGCCTTGCATCTGGGCACTTCTGAACGGCCTTATGCTATGTTACAATAATACTATAAAATATTGGGAGGTAGATGCAATCATGCCTCATCCCCACAAACTCGACAAAGCCGGCAGCGTCCTCGTCGTCGTCGACGTCCAGGACAAGTTGCTCCACGCCATCCACGACTGGCAGACCGTCCTCGAAAACAACATCAAAACCGTCAAAATCGCCCACACCCTCGGCATACCCGTCATCGTCACCGAACAATACCCCAAGGGCCTCGGTCCCACCAACGCCGCCCTTGCCGGCATCTTCCCCGCCTTCGCCCCCCTTGAAAAAACCGTATTCAGCTGCTTCGGGGCCCAAGGCTTCGCCGCCGCCCTCGAAGCTCACCGCGCCAAAAACCTCGTCCTCGTCGGCATCGAAGCCCACATCTGCGTCCAGCAGACCGCCCTCGAAGCCCTCCACCGGGGTCTCGGCGTCCACATCATCGCCGACGCCGTCGGCTCGCGGGCCCCGGCCAACAAAGAACTCGGCCTCGCCAAAATCCGTCAGGCCGGCGGCGTCGTCTCAGCCGTCGAAATCGCCCTGTACGAGTGGCTTGAAAGGTCGGACGGACCGGAATTCAAAGCCATCCTGCCCCTCATAAAATAATTCTGCCGCATTAATTCTACAGCGAGTGGCAACGCTCCTTCAAAGCGCCGCCTCCCTGATAAACAGTGCGAAAAAAATTTCATCGCCTGTGCAAAAAAATGCTCGCCGGGGTGCACACCCGGCGAGCATTTTTTTGTTGTCTAAAAAAATATACACTGTCTAGCAGGGTTTTCCGTACCGGTGTCTAACCTTTGCTGTAAAGAGAGGTGGCTCAGCAATGCGCGTATCCGACATCATGAATTCGCGGGTATTCACGTTTCCGCCCACAATGACCCTCCAGGAGGCGGTCGAGATCTTCGACCGCAACCGCATCGACGGAGCGCCCGTCGTCGACGGCAGCGGCCATCTGATCGGGCTGATAACGAAATCGCACCTCATCAAAGCACAGGCCAAAAACCGGATGGCTAAACAAGTAGGCGAGATAATGACGACCGGTGTCTTCACCCTGCGCGACACCGTATCCTTGAGTGAACTCCAGAGCCCCAACCGCATCTTCAACTACAGCGTCTTCCCGGTCGTCGACGCGGAAAACCGCCCCATCGGCATCATCAGCCGCACCGACCTCGTCAAATACCTATCCGAGAAATCCCTCCTCCTCGCCGAAGAAATGCAGGCCGTACTCAACGCCATGTACAACGGCGTCATCGTCACCGACGCCGAAGGCATCGTCACCATGTTCAACCGCGCCGCCGAAAACCTCACCGGACAAAGCGCCGCCAACGTCATCGGCAGGCTGGTGGACGACGTCATGCCCAACACCGGCCTTCGCCGCGTGCTCGAGCGCGGCGCTCCCGAGCTCAACCAAAAACAAAACCTCGGCAACTGCCAGATCCTCACCAACCGCTCGCCAATACTAAAAAACAACAAAGTCGTCGGCGCGGTCGCCATCTTCCAGGACATCACCCAACTCTCCGCCATCGTCGCCGAACTCGAAGAAGTCAAAAGCCTCAAAAGCACCCTCGAGTCGGCCCTCGAAAGCTTCTTCGAAAACATCGTCATCGTCGACAAAAAAGGCTACATCAGGATGATGAACTCCTCCTACGGCGACTACCTGGGCCTCGACCAGCACGACGTCATCGGCAAGCACGTCACCGAAGTAATCGACAACACCCGCATGCACATCGTCGCCGCCACCGGCAAAGCCGAAGTCGCCGAAATCCAGCGCATCAAAGACAAAGACTGCGTCGTCACCCGCATCCCCATCATCAAAGACGGCGAAGTCATCGGCGCCGTCGGCAAAAGCGTCTTCAAAGACCTCAAAGACCTTAAAGCCATGGCCCGCCAGATGAATGCCCTCCAGCATCAGCTCGAATACTACAAAGAAGAGCTGCGCAAAGTCCAGGGCGGAAAATTCACCTTCGACAGCATCGTCGGCAACAGCGAAAAAATGGACTGGATAAAAACCGTCGCCATCAGAGCGGCCAAAGGCAACTCCACCGTCCTCATCCTCGGCGAAAGCGGCACAGGCAAAGAACTCTTCGCCCACGCCATCCACAACGCCTCAGGCCGCCTGCACGGCCCGCTCATCAAAGTCAACTGCGCCGCCGTCCCCGAAAACCTCCTCGAATCCGAGCTCTTCGGCTACGACGAAGGCGCCTTCACCGGCGCCCGCCGCGGCGGCAAACCCGGCAAATTCGAACTCGCCAACGGCGGCTCCATCTTCCTCGACGAAATAGGCGACATGACCCTCGCCATGCAGGCCAAGCTGCTCAGAGTCCTCCAGGAGAGGGAAATAGAGAGAGTGGGGGGGACAAAACCCGTCAAAGTCGACGTCCGGGTCATCGCCGCCACCAACCGCGACCTCGAAGGCATGATTGAGCGCGGCGAATTCCGCCAGGACCTCTACTACCGGCTCAACATCATCTCCCTGCAGATTCCGCCGCTGAGGGAACGCAAAGAAGACATACCCCTCCTCGCCAGCACCCTCCTCAAAAAACTTAACAATCAGACCCCCCACTGGGTGGAAGGTGTTTCCCCCGAAGCCATGGAAATCCTTATGGAATACTTCTGGCCCGGCAACGTGCGGGAACTGGAAAACATCCTCGAACGGGCCGTCAACCTCATGGACGAAGAAGCCGTCATAACTCCCGACAACCTGCCGCCCGTCCTCAAAAAACAACACAAAAACAAAGACCTCGACGAAGCCGGGAAACAATTAGCAGGAATAATGGGTGACACGGAGAAACAAGCAATCTATAAGGCGCTCGAAGCCGCCGGCGGCAACAAAAGCAAAGCCGCGCAGCTCCTCGGCATCCATCGGTCCGGTTTTTACCAGAAGCTCAAAAAATACGGCCTCAGCGTATAATCTTACTATCCTGGAGGCGGCATCATGTGGACAGTGGTGTATATAGCAGCCAACCGTGCGCAAGCGGAAGAAATCAGGGACCTGCTCTCCGAGGAAGGCGTGCTCGCCAACATCCGGCCAGCCGGGATCGCCATGCTCGGCGACGGACTCTACGAAGTAATGGTCCTTGAATCGGAAGCCGACGAAGCCCACGCCGTACTCTGCCAGTTCGCCGCCAAATAGGCAAGGAGAAAACACATGCTGAAAAAGACCAAAATCGTCTGCACCGTCGGTCCCAGCACCGACAAACCGGGCATTCTGCAAGCACTCATCAGGGGCGGCATGGACGTCGCCCGCTTCAACTTTTCCCACGGCAGCCACGCCGACCACGCCCGGCGCATCGCCATGGTTCGCGCCGCCGCCGAGGAATGCCGCGTTCCCGTCGCCCTCATGCTCGACACCAAAGGGCCGGAAATGCGCATCGGCAAAATCGCCGCCGGCAAAGTCATCCTCGAGGCCGGCCAGCAATTCGTCCTCACCGCCCGCGAAGTAGCGGGCGACAGCCAGACAGTATCCGTCAACCACAAAGGCCTGCCCAGCGAAGTCGCTCCCGGCAACACCATCCTCCTCGCCGACGGCCTCATCAGCCTCAGAGTCGAAAAAATCGCCGGCGACGACATCGTCACCACCGTCGAAAACGGCGGGGAAATAAGCAGCAACAAACGCGTCGCCGCCCCTGGCATCGCCGTCAAACTGCCGCCGCTCTCCGAACAGGACGTCGCCGACATCATCTTCGGCGTCGAACAGGGCATGGACATCGTCGCCGCCTCCTTCGTCCAGCGGGCCGCCGACGTCCTCGCCATCCGCAAAGTCATCGAAGAAACCGGCTCTTCCCTGGACATCATCGCCAAGATAGAAAACGCCGAAGGCGTGGAAAACATCGACGAAATCCTCAAAGTAACCGACGGCATCATGGTCGCCCGCGGCGACCTCGGCGTCGAAATCCCCACCGAAGAAGTACCCATCGTCCAGAAGCTCCTCATCGAAAAATGCAACGTCGCCGGCAAACCCGTAATCACCGCCACCCAAATGCTAGAATCCATGCTCGCCAACCCCCGGCCCACCAGAGCCGAAGCCAGCGACATCGCCAACGCCATCTTCGACGGCAGCGACGCCATCATGCTCAGCGGCGAAACCGCCGCCGGCGCCTATCCCGTCGAGGCCCTCGAAACCATGGCCCGCATCGCCGCGCGCACCGAAGCCGCCCTCGACTACAGCGACATCCTCCTCGCCAAAGGCCTCACCGTCCAGCGCACCACCACCGGCGCCATCAGCCACGCCACCGTCCAGGTCGCCCACGAACTCGGCGCCGGCGCCATCATAACCATCTCCGAATCAGGCTTCACCGCCCGCATGGTCGCCCGCTACCGGCCCCAGGCCGCCATCGTCGCCGTCACCCCGCGGGTCAAGACCCTCAGGCGCTGCCAGCTCTACTGGGGCGTCCACCCCGTCCTCGGCTCCGGCGCCCAGAACACCGACGAAATGGTCGCCAACGCCATCGCCCTCGCCCTTTCCGCCGGCGTCGTCAAAGAAGGCGACCTCGTCGTCATCACCGCCGGCGTCCCGGCCGGCACCAAAGGCACCACCAACATGATCAGAGTCGTCATCGTCGGCAGCATCCTCCTTCGCGGCACCGGCATCGGCCAGCGGGTCGTCACCGGCAAAGTCTGCGTAGCCCGCACCCCCAGCGACATAACCGAAAAATTCGTCCCCGGCGACATCCTCGTCGTCAGCACCGTCGACGAAGAAACCGCCCCCTACGCCGCCAAGGCCGCCGCCATCGTCACCGAAGAAGGCGGCTTCACATCCCACGCCGCCATCATCGGCATCAGCTACGGCCTGCCCGTCGTCGTCGGCGTCGACGGCGCCACCGAACAACTCACCGACGGCATCACCGTCACCGTCGATTCGGCGCGGGGCGTAATTTACAAAGGCCAAATCAACGCAAAATAAAGGCTGCCTAAAAAGTCCATCTGCGGCGTTGCTCCTCGGATGGCCCGCTTGACGTACGCAACCAAGTACGCCGGCGCGGGCCATCCTCCGGTGCGCCTTGCATCTGGAGCTTTTTAGACAGCCTTTGGAATCTAAGCATAAAAAAGAGGGGAGGGGAGAGGCATGGAAATACTAGACGCGATCGAGCCCGTCTGGCTTTATGGCGCCGCCGCGGCCGTTGTTGTCCTGCTCCTGCTCGCCGCCTTCCTCTATAAGCGCTCCCGCGGCTTTGCCGGGCGCCGCCGCCGCCTCGCCGCCAGAGTCGCCCGCCTCAAACGCAGCCGCCTGAGCCCCGACACCCTCGACCTCCTGCGGCAGCTCTTCGGCCTCGCCCACGCCGCCGTAAGCGGCAAAGACGACCAAGGCGCCTACCAGGCCGTCGACCTCATCAAAACCGTCTACGGACAAGGCATCGCCCGACCGGACGAAGCCGTCCAGCTCGGCGCTTTAGCCGCACGGGCCATCCGCGCCAAACAGCCCGACACCGCCGCCGCCGCCCTCGACGCCTTCCGGCTGCTCCTCAGGCGTCTGCCCGACGAAGCCGTGCCGGCCGCCGCCGAGCAGCTCACCACCATCGCCGCCGTCGCCTTAAGGGAAAAATACAACTTCTTAGCTGCGAAAGCGGCCGAAATTATTTTTTCTCTCCTCGAAAAGACCGGCTGGGAAGACGACCGGCCTACCGCAGTCGCCGCCCTCAAAGTACTCAGAACCACCGGCATCCTCGTCCTCCGCCGCCGCGACGGCGACCTCTTCCGCGAAATCGTCACCCGTCTCGACTCCGTCCTGCCCGCCCGGCTCGCCGGCCAGCCGGCCGCCGAACTCGCCGCCCTTATCTGCGCCTGGCTCCACCGCATCGTCCAAAACAACGACGGCAACATGTTCGCCATCCTCGTCGAATTCACCGCCCGTCGGGGCGAGAGCGGCCTGTGGCCGCCCGCGGACCGCGCCGCCCTCGTCAAAGAATGGCACAACCTCGCCGGCACCGCCAGCCTCCGCCCCCGCAGCGCCCTCGCGCCCGCCATCGGCGAATGCGCCCTGCGCATCTCTCTCGCCGCCTCCGACCTCAAACACTGGGAAGCCTCGGTCGCCGGCGCCGGCCAAACCGCCAGGATGGCCATCCAGCGCCACGGCCTCGCCGAAGGCTTCGCCCTCGTCCTGCCCCTCCTTGAGATCGGCCGCGAACTGCTCGCCCTCGAACTCAAATTCGCCACCCCCGAGCACGCCGCCGACTTCCGTCCCCAGGCACTCTACCTCATCGTCCGCGAAAGCCTCGCCGTCGCCGAATTCGCCGCCCGTCAGGACATGGTCACCACCGTCGGCGACATCCTCACCGAATTCCTCCGCTGCTGGGCCGGGGCCGACCGGGCCAACCCCCGGGCCGCCAAACGCTTCTGCCAGCTCCTCGCCGCCTACTGGCTGCGGGCCAGGGGCCGCCAGGCCAGGCGCTCCGCAATCGGCGCCGAACTCGCCGCCCCCGTCCTCCTCACCGACGCCGACAAACAAAAGCTGGGCTTCCTGCTATGAACGCCAACTACTTCCACGAACTCGCCGCCAAATACGACGCCTGGTTCGCCACCCCCCACGGGAGCTACGTCCATCGCTTCGAGCGCGAAGCCGTCATGGCCCTCGCCGCCCCCGCCCCCGGCATGACCGTAGCCGACATCGGCTGCGGCACCGGCATATACACCGACGAACTCCTCCAGGCCGGCGCCCGCGTCACCGGCGTCGACATCTCCCCCGAAATGCTCGCCCTCGCCGCCCGCCGCACCGCCCGCCATGGCGACGCCGTAGCCTTCCTCACGGGCGACGCCGCAGCCTTGCCCTTCGCCACCGCCAGCTTCGACATGGTCACCAGCATCACCGCCATGGAATTCTTCGCCGACCCCCGCGCCTGCCTCCAGGACATGTACCGCATCGTCAAACCCGGCGGCCGCCTCGTCGTCGCCACCCTCGGCAGCCTCAGCCCCTGGGCGTGGCAGCGCCGCCTCAAAACCTACTTCAAAAAAACCGTCTTCCGCCACGCCACCTTCCACAGCCTCGGCGACCTCCGCGCCTACCTCGCCCCCCACAAAATAACCGCCTGGCGCGGCGCCATCTTCGTACCCCCCTTCGCCCCCGCCGCCCTCATCCGCCGCCCCGACCCCTTCGAGCGCTGGTGCCAGAACCACATCCCCTCCATGGGCGCCTTCCTCGTCGTCAGAGTCGACAAACCCGAATAATAAACCCGGAGCATTTACGCTCCGGGTTTTCTGATTTTCGGCGCCGTCCCTGTCAGCAGCGGCCCCAGCGCCGGCAAACAACCCAGCGCCGCCGTAAACAGCAAACTTACAATCACCGTGGCAACATAGAACCCCGCCACCACCGGCGTCGCCATCGCCACCCCCGCCGCCTTCAGCTCGGCCTCCAGGAAAAACATCACCAGCGGATGCACCAGATACACCGCATACGAATGGCGGGCCAGCAGCGATAGGGGAGAGGACACGGCAGCCGGCAGCGGCCGGTCGAAAACCGCGAACAGAAAAAGACACGCCGCCAGCGTATACACCAGCCCCTCCGGGGAAAGCTGCTGCAGCGTATTCACCGTCCGTTCCAGCTCGTAGCCGGTCCCCAGCAGCCAGTAATACCGCCCCAGCATAATCGCCAGCGCGAGAGCGAAGAAAACATTGATCTCCCGCCGCCGCCGGGCCGCCAGCGCCCGGAAATCCTCCAGGCGCACCGCGCACACCGCCCCCAGCAAAAACACGAACACATAATGCAGCACCCAATAACTCAGGCGATGCTTCAGTGCCAAATTCACATAATAATCATCCGCTCCGGCTGCCAGCACATTGCACGACCAATAATTAAACGCCGCCTGCGCCGCCAGCAGCGCCCCCAGCCACGGCAGCGGCCGCGCCGCCAAAGCCGGCGTCACCGCCCGCCACAGCGGCATCAGCGCGTAAAACCAGACCAAAATCACCAGAAAATACAACTGATACGAAGCCAGGCCGAAAAACAAAAACTCGTAAACATACGGCGGCTCCCAAATATGCGCCTCGCCCGTCGTCCACGAATAAAGCCACATATACAAAAGCGACCACGCCAGATACGGCACCAGCACCGTCAGCGCCCGCCGCCGGTAAAAAGCGCCGTAATCCAGCGGCGTCCCCGGGCGATACTGGCGGAAAAGGCCGAACGCCGACACGAAAAAAAAGATCGGCACACTGAAGCGGGAAACGATCTCCAGCAGCGCGAACAGATGGACATTCACCGCCGGGCCGGACAGCGAATACGCCCCCGTGTGGATACCCACAACCCCCAGCATCGCCGCCCCGCGGATATACTCGACCGCCGTCACCCGTCCCGGCATGACTCGCTCCTTGCCGGCGGGGCGCTTCGCCGCGCCGCCCTATTCGTCACATAAACCCCCGCCAGCACGATCAGGCCGCCCGTCGCCACATACCCGCTCAGCGTCTCGCCCATCAGCAGCACCCCCACGATCGCCGCAAACAGCGGGTTGAAATACGAAAACGACGCCGTCCGCACCGCCCCCAGCCGCTCCACCCCCAGGTACCACACATAATAAGCGTACACCGAACACAGCAGCGCCAGAAAAAGAGCGCTCGCCACCGTCGGCCACGTAATGCCGCCGATCTGCCCGGACAGCGGCACCGGAGCCAGCGGCGTCGCCACAAACGCAAACGGCGCCAGCATAATTGTCCCGAAAATATGCGTCCACGCCATCGTCAGGAACGGCGGATACTTCTGCATGATCTCCTTCCCGTACAGCGTAATCCCGGCCCACGTCAGCGCGTTCACCAAAATCAGCAGATCGCCCGGCAGCGTCGCCGACGACAGCAAATCGGCGCCCCCGCGGCCGCCGCTGATAATCAGCGTCACCCCGCCCAGCGCCACCGCAATCCCCGCCGCCCCCGCCAGCGACACCCGCTCCCAGCCCAGCGCCGCCGCGAATATCGCCGTCCACACCGGGATCGTCGCCACGATCAGCGCCGCATTCACCGTCGTCGTAAACGTCAGCGCGGTATACTGGATATAAAAATACGACGTCACCATCATAAAACCGAGCACCACGAACCGCCACACATCGGCCCGTTCAATCGTCGACCGCTCCCGCCGGAAAAGCAGAATAGCGGCGAAAACCGCGGCCGCGATCACAAACCGCAGCACCACCAGATTAATCGGCGCCAGCTCGTTCATCCCGATCTTGGCGGCGGCGAACGAAGCTCCCCACAGGAGAGCCACGCTCATCAGAGCGGCATACATAATTCCGGGCTTCGTATCGGTCATTTTACCCTATCCTCCATGTGACTAGCAAAGCTGCTTCATGCTATACTAAACATAGTCGGAAAATATTGCGAAAGAAGGTAACAAAGTGAGCCAAATCGGCAAAGGAACGCCGGCGCCGGACTTCAACCTCCCGGCCACCGGCGGGGCGGCGGTGAGCCTCAGCGCCCACCGCGGCACAAAAATCGTCCTCTTCTTCTACTCCAAAGACAACACCGCCGGCTGAACTGACGAAGCTCGCGAGTTTCGCGACATCCACCCCGAAATCGTCGCCGCCGGGGCCCTCATCTTCGGCGTCAGCCGCGACAGCCTCGCCACCCACGAAAAATTCAGCGCCAAAAACGGCTTGCTCTATCCGCTCCTCAGCGACGCCGACGGCGCCGTCTGCCGGCTCTACGGCGTCATCAAAGAAAAAACCATGTACGGCAAAAAAGTCCTCGGCATCGAACGCTCCACCTTCATCATCGACGAAACCGGCCTCATCGCCCACGCCTTTCGCGGCGTCAAAGTCGCCGGCCACGCCAAAACGGTTCTCGACGCACTCAAATCCTAAGGCTTACAAATAATCTCCACAATATACGTATCAAAAATACTCGCCGCGTGTCCCGGCCTTATCACCACCGCCGTATCCGCGCCCTTGCCGGTGCCGCCGATCGCGATCACCTCGCGGCCGTGCGGGATCAGGCCGGCGTCCAGCGCCATCACCGCCACCTCCACGCACACCTTCACACCCTGGCCGAACATCCGCAGCGTATGCGCCATAATCTCCACCGGATACGTTCCGCCGAACTTGCCGCTTACGCCCCGTTCCGCCCCCGACAGCACATGCGTCGTCGTCAGCACCTTAACCCCGCGGCCCGTAAGCTCGGCCCGCACCTCGGCCGGCATCTCGTTCTCCCCCGGCTTCGCATACCCCTGCGCGTGAGTCACGCACACCACATTCGGCGCCTTGCTGGCCAGCAGGCCCGCCGTCGCCCCGCTGCACGACGCCACCACAATATCGCTTATCCCGGCGTCGGCAGCCTTGGCCAGGGCAAGCTCCACCGTAGCGGCCGTATTCGACAAACCTGGTTTCTTCCAGTACATTAACCTCACTCCTTCATGAAAACTCTCCGCTAACTTCCCCGCCGCGCGGTACTTTTCCTGCCGACGGCCGCCGCCTGGCAGGAATATCCGGGCCGGCGGGGAATAAAACTAAACACCCGAAACAGAAAGGATGGATAACATGGGACCCATCGGACTCATTGACGGCCGGATAATCGACCTCAAAGAAAAAATCGTCGAAATGGAAGACCGCGGTTACCAATTCGGCGACGGCGTTTACGAAGTAACCCGCGTCTATAACGGCAAACCCTTCGCCCTCAAACCCCACATGGACCGGCTCTACAGATCGCTGCGCGAACTCAAAATCCCCGCCGTCTACACCTTCGAAGAACTCGCCTCCTTCCACGAGCGGCTCATCGCCGAAAGCGGCCTCACCGAAGCGGCCATCTACCTCCAGATTACCCGCGGCGTCGCCCCCCGGGCCCACGCCTTCCCCGAAAATATGGTACCCCGCCTCACCATGTCCATACGCCCCGCCAAAACCAACGTCGAGCTCCAGGCCAGCGGCGCCAAAGGCTCCTTCGTCCCCGACGAGCGCTGGATGCGGTGCGACATCAAATCCATCAACCTCCTCGGCAACCTCCTCGCCAAACAGCGGGGCAAAGAAGTCGGCGCCTTCGAAGCCGTCCAGATCCGCGACGGCATCGTCACCGAAGGCTCCAGCAGCAACTTCTTCATCGTCAAAGACGGCGTCCTCTGGACCCACCCCGTCAGCAACCTCATCCTCCGCGGCGTCACCCGCACCATCATCCTCGAACAGCTCGCCCCCCAACTCGGCCTCACCGTCGTCGAAAAAGGCTTCGACCAGGCCTTCGCCCTCAAAGCCGAAGAAGCCTTCGTCTCCGGCACCAACACCGAAATCATGCCCCTCGTCCGCATGGACACCGCCACCGTCGGCGACGGCCAGCCCGGCGCCGTCACCCGCAAACTCATCGAAGCGTATAACGCCCTCATCGTCAAAGCGTGCGGCGCCAAATAGTCACCAGGCCGTTGAAAAGCTTCGCCTAGCGTCGTTGCTCCTCAGAGCGCTTGCTAGCGTACGTCCGTGTACGCGGCCGGCCGCTTTCGCCATCCATGGCGCGTCCGGCACTAGGCCCATCCGGGGCCGTCGTCGCGGCGCGCTCGCACCCTTTCGGGTATAAGCGATCACATCAACGCTAAAGCGTTGTGTGTCTGCTTATCCGGTGCGCCTAGCTATGCTCGTTTTTGACCAGCCTAAATTACAGCCCAAAAACGCAAAGCCACCCATTGCGGGTGGCTTCGTTCTTTTCCGCGCCCTGGCGTGATAGTAACAACAACCATCGCCTTTACATATTATGTAGCAAAACTCTATTATCAGGAAAGGAGCGAACACAATGCGCAGACCAGTATGGGATTACCCCGAAATCGACGAATGGGATGACGACTCCAGAGACGACCGCCAGATTTTCATCGGCGCCGGCTTCGGCACCGGCTTCGGCTTCGGTTTCGGCTGCTTCCCGCGCCGCTTCTGCTTCCCCCGTCAGGGCTTCTTCTTCGGCTGCTTCCCCCGCCGTTTCTGTTTCCCCCGTCAGGTCGGCTGCTTCCCGGTCGGCTTCTGCTTCCCTCGCCAAGGCTGCTTCCCGCGCCGCCCCTGCTTCCCCATCTAGCGCCAAAAGCGAAGACCGGGCCATCATGGCCCGGTCTTATTCGTTTCCTCCGCCGCCTTACCAGGCAGCAGCAAAAGCAGCAACGACCCGCACAGCACCAGCGCGCTGCCGGCCAGCATCGCCGGCACCAACGAGCCGGTAGCGTCGCGCAGAAACCCCGACACCGTCGGCGCCACAATCGCCGCCGACATCACCACGAAATTGAACACCCCGATAGCCGCCCCCATCAGCCCCGGATAGCGCCGGCTGACGATATCCCCCGTCCAGGCCGCCATTATCGGCGTAAACGCCGAATTGCTGAACAGCCCGAAAGCCAGCAGCGCAGCTATGATCGCCGGCGGGCTCGTCACCTGCGACAGAGTCCCCAGCGTCAGCGCCGCGCAGGGCAAAACCATCAGCGCCAGCGGCTTGCGGCCATAGCGGTCCGACAGGCGGCCCCACAGCAGACCCGCCGGCAGCGCCGTCAACGCCACCAGCCCGGTGTACAGGCCCGCCTGGCCCAGGCTGAAGCCGCGCTCCAGCTTGAGAAAAGTAGGTCCCCACGTCACCGCCACCCAGAACCCGTACAAGGCGGTGAAAGTTACGATATTGATCAGCCACAGCTCGCGGTCGCCCAGGATCGCCCGGTAATCGCGCCAGGAACACGCCGCCGCGCTTTTCACCTCCGGCACCGCCAGTTGGAAAAAGCCCAGCATCAAAAACGTCGGGATACTCAGCAGCACGAAAGGCGCCCGCCAGCTACCCAGCCACTCAAACACCGGCCCGCTCATCGCCAGCCCGGCCAGCAGCCCGGCCGCCATCCCCGTGCCCACCACCGCCGCGCTGATCCCGCGCCGTTCAGGCGGCACCACCTGCAGCATCGTCCCGTACGCGGCCGGATAATACCCTCCCGCGCCCAGACCATGCAGCCCTACGAAAAACAGCAGCCAGGCATAATTCGCCCCCGCCAGTCCCAGCCCGATAACCCCTGCGCCCGCCAGGGCGTAGGTCACCAACAGCACCCTCTTCAGGCCCCAGCGGTCGCCGGCCATACCAGCCGGAATCTGCAGCACCAGGTAAAGCAGAAAATAAGTACTTGTCAGCAGACCGACCTCGGTCGACGACAGCGCGAACTCGCCGGCGATAACCGACAGCAGCGGATAAAGCGCCGTGCGGTCGGCGTACAGCACCGCCCAGCCCGCCGCGAAAGCGGCCAGCATCAGCGCGCTCCCGCCGGCCCGGCGTCCCGCATTCTTAACCCCGTCACAACAATTGTTCATATTTTCTCCCGTCATTCGCGCCCGCGGCGAAAACCTCGCCGGGCATAGGCGATAATAATTGATTATATCTTGCGGACGGGCCAAAACCCGTAATGCCCTTGACGGTTCCTGGGCACCATATTACAATAAAAGAAAGCCACCCTCCCCCTGGAGGGGGGTATCAGAGAAAGGAGCTGCTGCCCATGAACTTAACGATCAGCCCCAAGGCGCAGTCTATAATCGCCGAAGAGGGCAACATCGTCACCGTCAAAGTCGAGAAAAAAGTAACCTTTGGCTGAGGCGGCCCTCAGGTGAGAACCATCCCGTCCGTGCGGCGGGGCGCACCCGAAGCCAGCGAAGCCAACGAATACGAACAGCAAACCGTTAGCGGCGCCACCGTTTACGTGCATAGCTCACTGCGCGACCTCGGCCACATCGAGATCGACGCCGACGTCTCCATCTTCGGCAGCAAACTCGTGCTGCGCGGCGTACAGGCTACCAGCGGCCGCGGCTGTTGCAGCTGATAAATAACTAACACTCCTCGGACGGGACAATAGCCCGTCCTTTTTTTTCGCCGAAAGCATCCAGATGCACCATAGCGGCGAAATCCCGCCGCCACTGGCGGGGATACGGGGGCTCCTTCGCCCGCCGGCCCAGCGTCACCAGCATCACCGGCAGATAATTTCCCGGCACGGCGAACGCCGCCAGAATCTTATCCGGGTAAAACCCATCCATCGGCCCCGAATCGAGGCCCAGCTCCTGCGCCGCCAGCATAAGCGCCATCGCCGCCAGCGCCGCGTTGCGCGTCGCCCACAGCTCGCGGTAGCGCAAATCATCGTCAAACCTCTTCACATAACGGCGCGAGCCCTCCACCCGCTCCGGCGTCGTACCGCCCAGCGACACCAGATCCGCGTACACCGGCTCGAAATGGGCCAGCATATCGGTATTGCCCATCACAATCACCGTCGCCGACGCCAGCTCGATCTGGTACTGATCCATCGCGCAGGCCCGCAGCTTCTTCTTCGCCGCCGCATCCCGCACCACGATAAACTCCCACGGCTGCAAATTCATCGCCGACGGAGCGAGCTTCACCAGCGAAAACAGGCGGGCCAAAACATCGTCGCCGATAACGAACCCCGGATCGTAATCGCGGATCGCGCGGCGGCGGACGAGCGCCTCGGAAACCAACATCTCATTTCCCTCCCAACCAGGATAATCATGCCCATAGACGCAAAGCATAAACGGCATTCCAAACAGCAATTTTACCGCTCGGCCCGCCGTGAGCTACAATACAGACACAACCACCTTATTTCCCCCTCGCCCCGTTTAATTCCTGCCCGCCGGCCGCTCCGCCCGCGGCCGCGGCCAACAAAAAGACCGGCCGGCACGCCCCTCCAGGGCGTTCCCGGCCGATCGCACCGCTATATTCGTCACTTGGGAAGCGGCGGCGCCGCGCTCGGCTGCGCCGGCTGCGCGGCAAGCTCCGCCACCGGCCAGCCGGCAGGTAATATCTTCCGCACGGCGAACTTTACCTCATAAGCATCCTCCGCTTCCTTCAGCGGGAAAACAGGCTCGCGCACCGTCCGCCAGTGCGTGGCCAGCGGCGAAAAAAGCTTTAGGAAACGCTCGCGGCTCGACGTCTGCCGTCCGTAAATATCCGGCAGCACCTTAAGATACAGCCCGTCCCTCTTCTCCACCAGCACCAGCGTCTCGTACACCACCGTCACCGGCGTACCGATATCCACCCGCTCGTAAAGCTCGCGGGCATCCGCGTCGTGCATACGGATACAGCCCCCCGACACCGGGTAGCTTATCGACCAATCCACATTCGTCCCGTGGATGCCGTACGAAGGCGCGAACTCCATCCAGCGGCTGCCCAGAGGGTTATCCGGTCCGGGCGGCACCGGCGTGCGGTCGGCGAACTTCGCGCCAGGGTACCAGACAGGGTATTCCTGCTTCACAAACACCGCGAAACTGCCGGCCGGCGTCTGCTCGTAAGGCGTACCCACCGCAATATCGTAGCTTCTTACCGCTTGTCCTTTGTCAATCACCGTGAGCTTATACTCAGGAATATTGATATAAATCTCGGGACTGGCGTGACTGCTGCCGCAAAAACTCGTCAAAAGCAGGCTCAGGCAAAGGACCAAACGCAATCCATCACCTCCCTTCGGCGGGAAGATCAGCCTTATCTGTCAGACCTATTATCAGAAAGGGCCCGACCGGCCATACCAAGTAACATGTGGACAAAGAGGCAACCCCTGCAAACGCAGGGAAACAAACCATAAGGAGTGATTACATGGAACTCAAGGGTGTATTTCCGGCGATGGTCACCCCCCTCACCCCGGACGAGCAAGTAGACAAAGCCGCCTACCGGCGCGTCGTCCGCTACTGCCTCGAAGGCGGCGTCCACGGCGTCGTCGTCCTCGGCACCACCGGCGAATTCCCCGCCATGACCGACGCCATGCGCCACGACGCCATCGAAACCGCCCTCGACGAAGTCAAAGGAAGCGTACCCGTCCTCATCGGCTGCGGCGACACCGGCACAAAGAAAACCCTCGCCCAGATCAAGGCGGCTGCCGCCTACAAAGCCGACGCCGTCCTCGTCGCCATGCCCTACTACTACCCCCTCGACCAGGCTGCCGTCGCCCGCCACTTCCAGGCCGTCGCCGAAGCCTCGGCCCTGCCCGTCATCCTCTACAACTTCCCCCAGATGACCAAAACGGCCATCGCCCCCGACACCCTCGAAAAACTAGCCGCCCACCCCAACATCATCGGCGTCAAAGACAGCGCCGGCGACTTCGTCGCCATGCAGCGCTACCTCGACCTCACCGCCGGCCGCGCCTTCGCCGTCATGTCCGGCAACCCCGCCCTCGGCCTCGCCGCCTACCTCCTCGGCGCCAAAGGCGGCATCTACGCCGGCTGCAGCATGGTCCCCAAACTCTGCGCCGACGTCTATAACGCCTTCAGCCGCGGCGACCTTCCCGCCGCCCTGGACCTCCAGAAACGCGCCTCCCTCATCCCCCTCATGGGCGGCTTCGGTCCCGCCCCCGCCGTCATCAAGCTCGTCCTCAGCAAACTCGGCATCTGCGACCCCACCGTATCCGCGCCGCTGGGATTGGCCCCTGGCCAAGAAGACAAAATCTTCGCCTGGGCCCGCAAGTTGGGAGTCCAAGTTCAATAGAGCCGTTGATAAGCCCCCATCTGCGTTGTTGGCCCTGCGCGTGCTTGCTAGCGTACGTCCGTGTACGCGTCGCTGCGCATGCTCGGTCCGCCTAGCATCTGGAGGCTTCTGAGCGTCGCCGGCATTCCGGGATAACGAGAAAGCCGAGAATATCTACAAAAACAAAAAAGCTGCTGACTTAGTCAGCAGCTTTTTTGTTTACCCCTAAAACTTCATCCCGATATACTGTCCGTGCTGGAAAGGCGCGCTTTCCACCACCTGCTCCGGCAAAATGCCGAAATGGCGGAAAAACCGTTTCGCGCCGATATAAGCCCCCTTCGCCGCATATCTCACCGGAAAAGCGTTCGATTCCTGCTCCGCCACCGGCATGATGCCCAGCGCCCCATTATCGCTGTCATAGCCCAGCATGCAGAAATAGCGATTGCCCAACAGTTCCGCGGCTTTCTTGTTGAAAACGATGCGGCCGTTCGGTTTCACAGCCACCAGCGGCTCATCCTTCTTGCCGCTGCGGGTTCGATGCGGTTTGAACATCGTGAACGAAAACTCCACCCTTTTTCACTCCCTGTGCAGATTCTTAATAAAAGTATGTGCAATCCGCACAAATTATAATCATCTTTTTCCCATTTATAGCACAATTATCTTTTTTCTTTCCCGTCGCGGGACAACTGTTCGCCGCCCCCCTAATCGTATATAATCAAAGAAGAGAACAAATACGGAAGGGGAATTCGATGAACACCGTCTGGTGGTACATTCTCGCCGCGATAATCGTCGGCAGCATCCTCAAATATCTCGTCCTCAATCCCTGGGCCTGGGTCGTCATCGACATCGGCGTCTTCGTCGCCGTTTACATCCTTCTCCGCCGCTATCCCTGGATAAACTTCAAACGCAGCATAACCTTCTTCGGCTGCCTCACCATCGTCAACATCTTCGTCGACCTCGGCATCGTCGACGGCTTCATCGGCAACATCGCCCTCTTAATTCTCCTCGGCTGGATGATGTTCGGGCCGGGTGGGGGAGGGCAGCAGGGGAGGCCCAAAACCCGCCACCCCTGGCACAAATAGTTTTTTGGCGATACTGAGCGGCCGTCCATAAGCGCCCATCTGCGGCGTTGCTCCTCAGAGCGCTTGCTAGTGTACATCCGAGTACACGTCGCGGCGCGCTCTTCCGGTGCGCCTTGCATCTGGGCACTTCTGAACGGCTTCGGCATTTCAAGAAAATAGGAAACCGAACCCCCTGCGGGCCGGCGTTCCCGGCTTTGGGGGCCGCCCCCTGAAGCGAGACGGCGGCCGCTACTTAGCGAGAGAGCCGGTAACAAGACCGCACGCGCAGCCATGGACGGCTGCGCGAACCGACCATTGAACATGGACGTGAATTGGGCGGTGGTGCGGTCTTGTCGGCGACGAGCTTAGTAAGACCGCCGTCGCAGCGGGGGGCAAACCCAAAGCCGGGAAAAGCCGGCAATGAGTATAGCCTCCAATACAAACAAGGGAGCAAATACAATGACACCCTCCCGGCCGGACATACTGGCGCGGGCCGCCCTCCTGCTGGCGCTCACCGTCATCTTCCAGTCGCTCAGGCTTATCATCCCCGTGCCGCCCTTCTTCACCACCTTCATCATCGGCAGCCTCGTCAACGCCTGCCTGCTCATCGCCTACGAGACCGCCGGCCTCGGCGCCGCCGTAGCCATCGCCCTCGTCGCCCCGGTAGTCGCCTACCTCCAGGGGCTGCTTTTCCTGCCCGTATTCATCCCGCCCGTCGCCATCGCCCACCTTCTCTACGTCCTCATCTACAAAACCCTCCTTACCCGCAGCCGCATCGCCGCCACCCTCTCGGCCACGGCCGTAAAAACAGCCGTCCTCTTCACCGCCTTCACCTGGCTGCTCGCCTTCATCAACGTCCCGCCCAAACTCGCCGCCGGCATCATGTTCGCCATGAGCTGGCCCCAGCTTTTCACCGGCATAATGGGCGGCGTATTGGCCAACCTTGTAGTCAAGCGTCTGTCCGGCCGCCCATAAGCACCCGTGCGATGCCCCCGCCAGGGGCAGGCGCCCCTCTAACCGCTATAGCGTTGTATGCCCGCTCATCCGGTGCGCCTTGCATCGGGAGCATTTCTAGCCTAATCCCGCCATTCCAAAAGCAATAAGAGACCGGCACAAGCATTTCACCTGTGCCGGTCCTTTTATTGAAATAAATTTGATAAGCTATCTACTTCCCGGTCAAATCCTTCTCCGTCTTGCCGCCGTCGGCGAAGAACAGCGGCTGGCCGTACTTATCCTTGCCGAAAACCTTGATCATCTCCTGGCCCTCGGCCGACAGCAGGAAATCGGCGAACGCCTTGGCCCCGTCCTTGTTCACTTTCGCGAACTTCGCCGGGTTGACCTCCATCACGTGATAAATATTCAGCAGTACCGAGTCGCCCTCCACAAGAATATCGAGCGCCACATTCTTCTTATGGGCCAGGAAAGTCGCCCGGTCGGTCACCGCATAGCCGTTCTTCTCGCTGGCAATCTTCAGCGTCTGGCCCATGCCGGCCCCCGCCTCCTGGTACCACGCCCCGGCCGGCTTTATCCCCGCCTGCGCCCACAGCTTCTTCTCCAACTGATGGGTGCCCGAATTATCGCCGCGGGAAATGAAAATCGCCTGCGTCTTGGCAAAGCTCTCCAGAGCTTCCTTAGCCTTCTTGCCTTTTACCTTCGCCGGGTCGGCCGCCGGCCCCACGATAATGAAATCGTTATGCATCACCAGGCGGCGGTTAACCACCGCCCCGGCCTCGACAACCTTCTTCTCCGCATCCGGGGCATGGGTCAGCAGCACGTCGGCCTCGCCTTTCTGCCCCATCGCGATCGCCTGGCCCGAGCCGACGGCAATTGTCTTGATCTTATAGCCAGTCTTCTTCTCGAACGCCGGGATCAGCACATCCAGCAGGCCGCTGTCCTGGGTACTCGTCGTCGTCGCCAGGATAACATCCGGGTTGGCCTGCTTCGGCGCCGGCTTGGGAGCCTCGGCCTTCGGTCCGCCGCAGCCCGCCAGCAGCGCCAGCGCCAAAACCGCAGTCAGCATCGCCAACAGCAATCTCCTCATGCAAGAACCCTCCCTTTATTCCTAAACTTTACTATTTCGCCGGCAGCCAGCATTTCAGCCCCGCCGGATTGAAGCACGCGTTACACGACACGCACGACGCCTTCGTTGCCGTTCCCTGCCTGAAGCGCGCCACCAAATCGGGTTCCCTCACCAGCGGCCGCGACAGCGCCGCCAGATCGGCCGCGCCCTCGGCCACCACCCGTTCCATCACCGCCAGCGACCTAAGCCCGCCGACCAGGATAACCGGCACACTAACCGCCGCCTTCACAGCCTTGGCCGCCGCCGCGAAATACGCCTCCTGCTCCGGCCGCACCACCCCCGGCGCCGACATCACGCCCTTAGCCTCGCGGATGCCGCCGCTCACCTCGATCGCCGCGATGCCCCAGTCCTCCAGCGCCTTCGCCGTCGCCACCACATCCGGCAGCGTCAGATAACCCTCGCCGGGCATACCGTCCGTCGAATTCAGCTTCGCCAGGATCGGGAACGCGTCCCCCGCCGCCCGGCGGGCCCGCTGCATAATCTCACCCAGGATGCGGATGCGGTTCTCCAGACTGCCGCCCCACATATCCGTGCGGCGGTTGGTATACGGCGACAGAAACGACGACAGCAGATACCCGTGCGCCACATGCAGCTGAGCCCCGTCGCAGCCGGCGTCCTTCGCCCGGTCCACCGCCGCCGCGTACGCGTCCACCAGCGACCAGATCTCCTCCTCCGTCAGCGCCCTTGGCGTCAGACCGTTCGAAGTATCCGTCACCGCCGACGGCGCCACCGTCTCCTGGCCCGTCGGCCAATCCGGCGGCGTCTGCCGCCCCGCGTGCGACACCTGCACCACCAGCGCCGCCCCGTGGGCGTGCACCGCCGCCGCCAATCGCCTGTACCCGGCTACGAAACGGTCGTCGTAAATCGCGTTCTGATTCACGCTCGCCCGCCCCAGCGGATGCTGCACATACGAATGGGCGGTGATAATCAGCCCCACCTCATTCGCCGCCAGCTCGCCGTACAGCGCCACCTCCCGCTCCGAGACCTCGCCGTCCGGCTCGCCCAGAAAATCCTGGGTCGCCGACCGCACGAACCTGTTCTTCAGCTTCATACTGCCGATCATCACGGGATCGAACAACACACTCACCGCTACTCCTCCTTGCGGGGCAGGAAACGCCCCTGCTTTGCTTGAATATACTAAAATCGAAAAATACGACAACGGCGGTGAAACACCATGGACCAACAACAGACCAGAGCCCAGCAGCTCGCCCGCGCCCGCTACAAAGAAGGCTACAACTGCGCCGAAGCCGTCCTGCGCGCCTTCCGCGAAGAACTAAACCTCGACCTCGACGACAACGCCATAAAAATCGCCACCGGCTTCGGCGGCGGCTTCGGCCAGGCCGGCTGCGCCTGCGGAGCCCTCAGCGGCGCCGTCATGGTCCTCAGCCTGCTCCAGGGGCGGACAAGCGCCGACCAGAGCCGCGACGCCATATACGCCAGCGCCCGCGAATTCCATAATATCTTCGCTGGCCACTTCGGCGCCACCTGCTGCCGGGCCCTCAACCGCAACAAATACGGCACCCCCGAACAAAAAAGCACCTGCTACCGCATCACTGGCGAAACCGCCGAGCTCCTCGCCCAATACCTCGCCGCCAAAGGCCTGCTACCCGTCCGCGAACAGCCGCGTCAATAAAGCCCCGTGGCTCCTGAGCCACCGGCGGTGCTCCTTATAATCAGGATCAGCCTCGCCCACCAGCCGCCAAAAAGCCGCCGAATGATTAGCCTCCTTCATATGGCAAAGCTCGTGGACCACCAAATAATCCACCACCGCCGGCGGCGCCATCACCACCCGCCAATTATAACTAACATTGCCGCGGGACGAACAACTCCCCCAGCGGCTTCTCTGCTCGCGGATGAAAATCCGCCGCGGCCGCACACCCAAAGCCCCGGCCCAGTGCGCCGTACGCTCCGTCAGCACCGCCCGCGCCCGCTCTATATACCAATGCCGCAGCGCCGTCACCAGCGCCGTCGCCTGCGCCCCCGCCGGCGTCGCCGGCAAATGCGCGAAAATCCGCCCATCCTCCGCGTCCACCTCGGCCCGGCCCACGCCGCCCCACAGCACAGTCAGCCTGCGCGCCTCCCCCAGATACAGCAGCTCCGCCCCCGGCTCCGCCGCAGCATTCACCGGGCTCGCCGCCACCGCCGCCAGCTTCGCCAGCTGCCGCGCGATCCACGCCTCCCGGCCCCTCAGCAGCGCCGCGATCTCCGCCTGCGGCAGCCTCAGCGGCGCCGCCACCTCAATAAGGTCGGCCGCCGCCAACCTGATCCTCACCGTCCGGCGGCGGCTGTACGCCACACTCACCGCCAGCCGGTGAGCGCCGATCACCAAATCCTCCATACACCCACCTCCGCGGTCGGGCCCAAGCCCGCCGCACTTGACAACGCCCTGCGGCGATGATATCATAACTATTGTTCAAAAGCCGACCGTTTCTATTATAACACAAACCCAAACATGCCCGGGTGGCGGAATGGCAGACGCGGCAGACTCAAAATCTGCTATCAGTGATGGTGTGGGGGTTCGAGTCCCTTCCCGGGCACCAAAAGCATAATACGCGCTGTGATAACAGCGCGTATTATATAAAGAAAGCTTCTTTTATTGTGCTCTCGTTATTGCGAGAGTCTTTTTCTTGCCCCGGCGAGCAAGATAGACGCTGCTTTATCGGCGACATTTCTTTTCGCTTCGTCGCTATCCTGTACCTAGATTTTGCTAGTTATGACTGTTGACGAGTGGCGAAGACGGGATATCTCTTCGATTGGGACTCCACCCTGATAAAGAAGGATGGCATTGGGATGGCAAAGCTTATGTGGAGATATAGCCCCAGCAATATTACGGGAAAATTGAAGTCCTTCCCAACGGCGCCGGTATCGCCATGCGACCATTGACTTTATCGCCAGAGTAACATTTGGGGCTATCTATAAAAAAACTATTTGACCTATTCTGTTTTATAGTATAATATACCATCCAAGAAGATGTATTATACTACCAGATAACCGATAAGGCGAAAAGGGAAGGAA
Organism: Sporomusaceae bacterium; assembly: GCA_031460455.1. Lineage (NCBI taxonomy): Bacteria > Bacillati > Bacillota > Negativicutes > Selenomonadales > Sporomusaceae > Sporomusaceae bacterium. The sequence continues at coordinate 21,328 of JAVKTQ010000017.1, read as the reverse complement.
CGGCTATGACCAAACCATTAAGCAAATCCGATCTTGTTTTCAAGTACCTGAAAGAAAAAATCCTGTCAAACGAGATTAAGCCCGGCGAATATATCCACCTTCAGAAAGTCGGGGACGAACTTTCAGTCAGCAAGATACCAATCAGGGAAGGCATTAAACGCCTTGAATCAATCGGGCTTGTCGAGACGATCCATAATGTGGGCGTCAAGGTCAAAAAACTTGATTTGAACGAACTCGAACAACTCATGCTCATCAGGCGGGAACTGGAAACGCTGGCCACCCGGATGGCCGCGGAAAAAATAGATCAGAAGACGATCAAGAAGCTTAATAGCCTGATAGAGAAAATGGAAGTAGAGCGACAGGCCGAAAATGTCAATCAATACGGCTTGATTAACAAAGAATTCCACCTTACAATATACCGAGCTAGTGAGGCTGAGCTTATATATAATATGATCGAGGATCTGTGGGACAGGAGCGAACGAACCCGTTGGGTGTTCTCCATGTTTCCGGAGAGACTTAGGATGTCCAACCAAGAACACGTTGAATTAGTGAATTTGCTGCGAGAACATAACACACAGGCGGCGGACATTCTGTATAAGCAGAAAACTGAAGGATTTCTCAACGTCATCAAGGTTCTCAAGGAATTGGAAAAAGACAGATGAAGAAATGTAAATAGGTCGAGGGTACCGAAAACCCTCGACTTTTTTGCGTCTTTTAAAGGGCGTATATGCTTTCATATGCTTGAATTATTACGCCAAAAAATGTTTGACATTTTTGAATTTTGCCAATGATTATTACGAAAAGGGAACTTTTCTCTTGACAGGAAAGATGTTCTCTAATATATTTTAACTAAAGATACAGTATACCGTGAATTTTACTATAGTATATTGTTGTTTACAATAATTTCAAAGGGGGTCCTGTGGTGAGGGTTATAACAAAGACCGCGGTTGTAGACGGCAAGAAATGCAATGGGTGCGAAACCTGCATCCGTGTTTGTCCAGTGGTTGCTATTTCGGCTTCAAAGATAGCAGGCCAAAAAGTAGCCAAAGTCGAGCAAAATCTGTGCCAGGCCTGCGGTATCTGTGCTACACGCTGTCCCCGTCATGCCATTGTGCTTGAGGAGAGATGCACTCCCCTTCAGGTAGGCATGGATGCCAACGCTATATTAGGGGACGGCAGAGTGGGGGAAATCTGCCGTAAAGCCCACATGTACCCCGATCAGGTTGTTTGCTATTGCCACCGGATCCAGGCCAAAGAGATTGCTGCCGCGATAGTTGCGGGTGCCGATACCCCGGAAGAGGTTGCCAGGACGACGGGGGCACGGACGGGCTGCGGCGTTTTATGCATCACCGGTGTGATTCGACTCCTGAAAGCCGCCGATATCGAACTCAAACAGGCGCCAGGTTATCAGTGGTACGGAAAGATGGCCACGATTTGGGAGATCCCGGAAAAGGTGATGCAGAAGTACGGCAAGCAGTACTACCTTGCCGAAGACCAAGAAAAAATGAACGAACTTTTTCCGGGGGGTGAAAGCAAATAATGGCCACCTTGACACCTACACAAGCGAGAATCTCTACATACAACATGGCCACTGAACAACTGGGCGAACGCGCCTGTATGTTGCCAGGCATGGTGGGCGTCAGAATACACGACCTTTTTCCTGACGCAGATAAACCCATGGAGAGCGCCACCTCCGAAGAGACCCGTCTGAGAATACGGGAGATAACGCTGAAAACTCTGGAGAAAGTCGATTTAAGCAAGATTCAGCCGGGAGATTCCGTCAACATCCTGACATCCCACCACGGATTCAGCATTTACGGCGGCGAAGCCTATGCCGAGATGGTTAGAGCCATCCGGGACGAGGTGGAAAAACGCTGCCATACAAGCAATATATTCCTGAGGGCGGGCGTTGGCTTGCGGTTTCGCGAGACCGAAGAATATATCAAGAAGTTTGATCTGGACAAATATTTTGACGGCAAAGCTTCAGGAATAGCTCCGGTAGACAAAGGCGTACCGATTGAAACCGAGTTGGGGACGCTGTACGGCATTGCCCAGGCTTATTCGGCCAAGTGGATAATCCACGCCCACAACAACGATGTGCGGGAACTTCATTATCACCGGCAACTGGGCAGACTGTTCAAGCCCTTTGCGATGTCCTATGCAACCATCGAAACTCGTTCCTCTTTCCACCAGAGCATGGGTCCGCGGGCTGCGAACCTGATCGCCCGGACGATCTACGAATCGCCCTTCGTCCAGGAAAAATTCGTCTGCGCGGTGATGCTCCAAGTCGGACCGGCCGGAATAATGGGTGTCGACGCCGACAACAATCTTGTCGAACAGGACAAGCGTTTCAGCCGTTTAAACCTCAACTGGTATGGCAAAGTAGTCACCCTCCTGAGCCGTATTGAAGATGCGAGTCTAATCATCGACTACCCCGGACCAATCCCGTATACGACCGCAGGGGGTATTCTCTTCGGCAACTTCCTCAACGCCAATGTCGACGAATTCAACCTCGATCTCGCCTTTACGCCGTTTACCCGTTACACCGATATGCTTTATCCCGGCACAAAGCATCTGGGGCCGGATATTTTGCCGGCGCCCAACCCGGCTATTAAGGCCCTGATCATCAATTACAGTTCCAAGGGTTATCCGGGGACCTTCTTCGCCCAACAGTTGCCCACTCTGGTTGTGGGCCCGCAAGCCGACGTATTCAGAGGCTGTGAGCAAAATACCCTGTTCATGGATTACGCGGTCGAGGTGGAAAACTTACGCAAGGCGGTCGAATTTGCTCGTAAATTTACCAAAACTGACAAAGTTCTCGTCTTCGACGGCGCTGTGGGAGGTTTCAACGTCAGCGAGGCTCTCGCGGAGTATATGCATAAACTCGCCCCTCAGGTTGCCGAGGAGGTGGACAAAGAACTAATGCCCATGTGGCTGCGCCAACGCGGCATTGAAGCGAGATAGTCGGTTTTTGGAGAATGATTAATCATAGGTCGGAGGCGGAAAAAAATGACAAGCAGATGGTTCAGACATGTTTCCGGAATTCTGGTGCTGCTGGTGTTTGCCTTTTCGTTAGTCGGCTGCGGCCAATCGGATCAGAAAAGCAAAGACGGAAAACCAGCGCCCGAACAGAAAAAAAGAATCTCAATCATCGGCGGTGCTTCGTCCGGCAGTTGGTATCTGGTGGCCGGCGGCATGGCCAAGGTAATCAACAAGTACGTACCGGGCGTCGAAGCGACGGCCGAACCGGGCGGCGGGGCCGAAAACATTATTCGCGTGGCCAGCAAGGAAGTAATGTTCGGTATGGTCATGTCGGACAACCTCTACTACGCGAATAAGGGCACCAGGGAATTTAAAGAGGCGTATCCCCAGGTCGTAGCAGTTTACGGAGGCCACGATAACCCCATGAAATTGATGACCAGGGCCGACTCCGGCATCAACTCCGTAGCCGACCTCAAAGGCAAGAAGGTTGGCATGGGTCATCCCGGTTCGAGTCAGGCCGTTACGGCCGTAGCCGATATGGAGACCCTGGGGTTAAAAGTTGACAAGGACTACAAAGCCCTTTGGCTGACCCCGGGCGAAATTTCCGAAGCCCTGCAGGACAAGACCATTGACGCCGGGTTCATCTACATCGCCGACCCATCGGGCGCTATGGTCGATCTTTGCACCAAGATCCCCATCAAGTTTCTCCAGTATGACGTCGACAGCATAGTCAAGGCGCATCCCTATTGGTACAAAACCAAAGTAAAAGCAGGTCTTTACAAGGGCCTTGACAGTGACTATTTCGTCCAGGGAGCAAACGTCGTTCTGGTAACCCACAAAGACACCGATCCGGATCTTGTCTATAAAGTGACCAAGGCACTGATTGAACACGCCGACGAAGTCGCCGAGGCCCATCCAGCGGGCAAAGAGTGGAACCTCCAAGGCGCCACGCGGGGCATCGCTACCCCTTATCACCCCGGAGCCGAAAAATATCTGAAGGAAAAGGGCGCCCTGAAGTAGAGCTCGGATTGCATCGCGAATAAGGCGCCTTTACAGAGCAGTGAATATGCTGAATTCTGAACAAAGGCGCCTTATTTGTTTAAACACCTATCCATATGTTGTTGCAAAGGCGACAACGAGGAGGTCGGAAATTGGCAACGCAAATAGAAAACGAAGACTTTCAGGCTAATAAATATCTTCACGAAAAAATCGCCGCCGGAATTGCCATTCTTCTCGCGCTGTTTCAGCTATATACCGCCTATTTCGGCGCTTTTGGGGCCTCGCAGCAAAGAACGGTGCACCTTGTCCTGGTCCTGTTGATGGTCTTTATTCTCAAACCCCTTGGGAACAAGCCGGTAAGCCCTTGGCGCATCATCGACATCGTATGTATTGCGGCATCCCTGTATGTGGGCGTGTACATTTTCATGAAAGCCGATCAGTTCGCATTGCGGGCGTTGACCATCGACACCACGGACACCGCAGTGGGCACACTGGGACTTATCCTGGTTTTTGAAGCCACCCGCAGAGTAATGGGTTGGATCATGCCTTCTATCGCCGCGGTTTTCCTAGCCTACGCATTTTTGGGGCCGTACATGCCTTCCATCATCGCCCACCGGGGATTTGGGCTGCCGCGAATCGCCTACCAGATGTGGTTCACCATGGAAGGCGTTCTCGGTCAGCCGCTGGGGGTATCGGCCACCTTCGTCGCCGTCTTTGTCATCTTCGCCGCCTTTCTGAGAAAAAGCGGTGCTGGCGACTTCTTCATGGACATAGCTTTTTCCCTGTTTGGCCGATATCGCGGCGGGCCGGCCAAAGTGGCCATCGTGTCGAGTACATTGTTCGGCACTTTTTCCGGCAGCGCGGTCGCCAACGTTGTCGGGACAGGCACCCTCACCATTCCGCTGATGAAAAGGACGGGCTATCAACCGCATTTTGCCGGCGCCGTCGAGGCCGTCTCCTCAACCGGGGGCCAAATCATGCCGCCGGTCATGGGAGCCGCCGCCTTCCTGATGACCGAATTCATCGGCATACCTTACACAAAGATAGCGCTTGCCGCCCTTGTTCCCGCGCTGCTATATTACTTTACCGTCTACGTGATGGTAGACCTGGAAGCCGCCAAGTATAAAATGGTCGGCTTATCGAAAGAAAACCTGCCATCTTTTAAGGAAAAAATGAAAGACGGCTGGCCATTCCTGGTTCCGCTTGTTGTACTGATCTATCTCCTCGGCGAAAGCGGCAGCACGCCGTCCCTGGCCGCCTTCTGGGCCATCGTCGCCGTAGTTGCCATCGCTGCCGTACATCCGAAGTACAAGTTTAGCTTCAACGATTTCCTCAAGTGCATGGAGAGCGGCGGGCGAGGAGTTATCGAAGTCGCGGCAGCCTGTGCCATGGCGGGTGTGATTATCGGCGTAATAACCTTGACCGGTTTAGGGTTAAAACTCTCCATGCTGATGATAACCCTGGCCGCCGGGAGTCTTTTATTCCTCTTACTGCTGACCGCCTTAGTCTGCTTTATCCTGGGCATGGGGGTGCCGACAACCGCAGCCTACCTCATCGTGGCCAGCCTTGTAGCGCCGGCCCTTGTGAAGATGGGCGTTCATCCCCTTGCCGCCCACATGTTCGTCTTCTACTACGCCGTAGTATCCATGATCACTCCTCCGGTGGCCTTGGCAGCCTATGCCGCCGCGGGCATAGCACAGTGCAGCCCCGACAAGGTAGGTTTTACCGCCATTCGTCTGGGGATAGTCGCTCTGGTGGTGCCCTTCATGTTCGTCTATGGTCCCCAACTGCTATTAATCGGCACTTGGCCGGAAATTGCCCAGAGCATAGTAACCTCTATATTCGGTTGTATTGCCATGTCCATCGCCGTGCACGGCTGGTATCAGGGTCAGGTGCCGACATGGATAAGGGGCTTGTTCCTCCTGGGGGGATTGGGGCTCATTAAACCGGGCACGGTCACCGATATCGCCGGCGTGCTACTGATTGTTGTAGCTTACTTCCTTAACAAGAAATTCGCCAAAAAAACAGTTCCCTCCGCCGAAACGACAGCGACTGCCGATCAATCATAAAAGGAAAGAGGGTATGGGACAAGTATGAACAAAGATTTGACCCTTTTCATGAAAGAACTGGAAGAGAAGAAGCCGCGCAGCGTATTGCGGATCAAAAAAGAAGTAAGCCCGGAATTCGAAATACCGGCTATTCTTCAGGAGGTTGAAAAGCGTAAATTTAACCCGGTACTGATCTTCGAAAAAGTAAGGAACCTCAAGGGCGAAATTTCCAAACTGCCGGTAATCATAAACCTCTGCGGCGATAGAGAAAGACTCGCCGATGCGTTAGGATCGTCCATCGATAGACTGGCCCTCGACTATGTCGCCAAAGAAAAACCGGTCGCTCCGACCGTCGTAAGCAAAGAACAAGCGAGGGTAAAAGAATACATCCAGACCGGCGACGACGTCGATATGTTCGAACTGCCGGTCATTACGCACCACGAAATGGACCTCGGCCCATACCTCACTGCCGGCAGCGCCTGGGTCAAGGATCCCGAAACGGGATTCGTGAACTGCGCTATCATCCGCATCTACGTAGAAGGCCCCAAGCGCCTGGTCGTAAACTTCAACGCCGCCCGACACACCAACTATGTCTTTCAAAAATACAAAAGCCGTGGCATTCCCATGCCAATGGTCATCGTCATCGGGCACCATCCCGCATTCTATATGGGAGCACAAACAAAAATGCTCACTGACGAACCGCAGATCATCGGCGGCATTATGGGCGAACCGCTGGAAGTCACGCCTTCCGAAACCTGGGGCGCCGATTTCATGGTTCCGGCCCAGGCTGAACTGGTCATCGAATGCGAGCTGTCCACCTCCGTAGTTGACATCGAAGCTCCCTTCGGCGAATACACAGGCTACTATGGCGGGCAGCGCGTCAACCCCATCGCCGACGTAACCGCCATCACGAGAAAGAACGACGCTTATTACGTCGATATTATGCCGGGGCATGCCGACCACTTCCTCCTCGACGCGCCGATGATCGAAGCCTATCTTTACAGCCGCATCAAAGAAGTCGTACCAGGCACTTTAAACGTGCACATGCCCGTTTCCGGCTCGGCGAGACTGCACGCCTACGTACAGATGAAAAAATCGAATGACGGCGAGCCCAAAACGGCTATTGCCTGTGCGCTAAGTTCCGACTACCGCGTCAAGCATGTTGTAGTTGTAGACGAGGACGTCGATATCTACAATGATCAGGAAGTGCTCTGGGCCGTAGCTACCCGCTCACAGTGGAGTAAGGACCTGATTGTAATCCCGGGGATTATGGGTACCAGGCTTGATCCGTCGGGAGACGGCATCATCACCTCCAAAGGCGGAATCGACGCGACCAAACCGTTCGGCGCCCAATCGTTTGCCGCCAGGATATCCATACCCAGTGAGACGACCAAAAATCTCGATCTGAAAAACTACCTCGACCCCAAAGACCGAGAATTCATGAAACTGTAGGAGGGGATGCGCCAATGGCTAAAGTACAGTATATCACCTGTCCGAAATGCCAGCGAGACTATTATCTTGACAAGATTCTCTTCGAGCAGGGCAAAGACATTATAAAGCTGAGATGCCCGTTCTGCAAAACAGAATTCTATCTGGACGTAAACACCAATGAAACAAAGCTAGACAACAAACAGGGCTAGACAGATACTCGCCCCCCTCCCCCCCTGCACGGGGCCGATGCACCGGCGACGACGGGACGGCCCCGTACAGGGGAGTATATAAGATCCGGATAATTAAATGCAAGGTGGCAACACACGGTGGCATACGAACACATAAAAATACTCAGCGGCGTCGCCACGGTCATTATTCTTAACCGTCCGCACCAACTGAATGCCCTCAACAAGAATATGATCAAGGAATTAAGCGCCGCCGTCGAAGAAGCGGAAAAAGACGGGAACGTTACCGCCGTACTCTTGACGGCGGATGGCAACCGCGCGTTCTGCACCGGCGCCGACCTGAAAGAACGAAACGCCATGACCGTCCCGGAAATAAAGGACGTAAGGAGATTGCTAGTAGACTGCTTTTCAAGAATCGCCCGATTCCCCAAACCGATGGTTGCCGCTGTCAACGGGCTCGCACTCGGCGGCGGTTGTGAATTAGCCATGTGCTGCGATTTTATTATCGCTTCCGAGCAAGCCGTTTTCGGACTGCCGGAAACCGCCCTGGCGATAATACCCGGCGGCGGTGGCACAGTCCACCTCCCGAGGATAATCGGTCCTAACAAGGCCAAAGAGCTAATCTTCACCGGTAGGCGCGTGAATGCACAGGAAGCTCTGGAAATAGGGCTTGTCAACCACGTTCACTCCGCCGCCGACTGCCGCGAAAAGGCGATGGCCATTATGCATGAAATAGCAAAAAATGGCCCGGTAGCACTCCAGCAGGCCAAAAAATCGATTAACTTCGGCTCGGCGCTTGACATCAACACAGCGTTCAGCCTTGAAGCCGAGTGTTACAATACTTGTCTAAACACCGAAGATCGCACAGAAGGACTTAAAGCCTTCGTGGAAAAACGCAAACCCGTCTATAAGGGCTGTTGAGGGGAGTGAAACACTGTGGCCACACTAAAATACCCGAAAAAGGTTGTCCTCGGAGAAATCACCGTTCGCGACGGTTTTCAGCATGAGGAAAAAACTATTTCCACGGCTGCTAAGCTGGCCTGCGTTGAAGAACTGATCCTGGCAGGTTTCCGACGCCTGGAAGTGACAAACTTAGGCAATCCCAAAGGTATGCCTCAGTTTGCTGACGCTGACGAACTTTTCCGGCTCATCCGCACGAGCGGGCGGATAAAGACTATCCTCCCCGAAGTCGAACTCACTGCCGTCACCATTAGGGAAAAAGCGGTCGACAGGGCCATTGAACTGAAGAAAAGAGGCTATGGTCCTGACCGTATCCTGCAGATGGTTTCAACTTCACCAACCCATATGATAAAAAACTCCGGCCTTGATCACAAGGGATACTGGAAGATGACCGAGGAATGCATAAAAAAGGCTCATGACGCGGGTATCAAAGTGAACGGCACAGTCAGTACCATCTGGGGCTGCCCGATAGAGGGTCCGACCGAACTGGCGAAAGCCATAGAATTTACCAAACGCTACCTCGACCTGGGAGCCGACGATATCGAACATGCCGACCACGACGGTTCCGCCCCGCCGGACAAAGTATACGAATACTTCAGCAGAGTACTTGACGCCATCCCCGATCCCAAGCTTCACATCGCCCATTTCCATGTTACCAGGGGCTGGGGCCTGGCCAACGTCCTGGCTGCGCTGCAGGCAGGTATAACACATTACGAAAGCACTATGGGCGGAATAGGTGGGCAGCCGGCCAATTTTGTCGACGGATCTCCCGTCGCCGGTACAGGCGAGTATTACTACCAGGATCCCAACATCGTCGGCCTGGTGTCAACCGAAGACATGGTGGTCATGATGGACGAAATGGGCATAGAAACAGGGGTGGACGTGGACAAGATACTGCGGTTTGGCCGCACGGTCGAAAAGATCGTGGGGCGGCCGCTGCGCAGCGAATGCATCCGGACGGGGCGGATTCCCAAAAAGGCGGTATGCATAAACCAATAATCGATCTGAGGGAGATGACCACGTGGTTGCAAAGAGGCATCGAGTAACAGTAGAAGAACGACTCTGCAAAGGCTGCGGAATTTGTGTACATTTTTGTCCTGCCAAGATACTGGAGCTCACTCCCGTCGGCAAGATAAAGGTAATAGATGGGGATAAGTGTATGGGCTGCAAAGCCTGCGAGCACAGATGTCCAGATTTTGCATTGAGCGTGGAGGAGAGGGAATGATCAAGGAAAATCGCGTTCGCTTCATGCAAGGGAACGAGGCTGTGGTCGAAGCGGGTATAATCGCCGGGGTCCGGTTCTTTGCCGGCTATCCCATTACGCCAGCCAGCGAAATCGCTGAACTTATGTCCATCAGAATGCCCCAGGTTGGCGGGTCATATCTGCAGATGGAAGACGAACTGGCTAGCATGGCGGCTATCGTGGGCGCCTCGATGGGCGGCCTCAAATCTATGACCGCCACCAGCGGGCCGGGGTTTTCCCTTATGCAGGAAAATATCGGTTTTGCCTCAATGGTGGAAATACCGTGTGTCATTGTCAACGTGATGAGAGTAGGGCCGGCTTCCGGCATGCCGACACATCCCGCCCAGGGCGATGTTATGCAAGCCCGGTGGGGCACCCACGGCGATCACCCGGTCGTCGTGCTTTGTCCGGCTAACGTCAAAGAAGCTTTTGACCTGACCATCGAAGCAGTCAACATCTCAGAATTGGTAAGAGTACCTGTCATCTTGCTCTCCGACGCTACCGTCGGCCACATTCGCGAGAGGGTTGAACTTCCCGATCCCGCTTCTATCGCGCTTATTAACAGGAAAATGACAACCCTCCCGCCCGAACAGTACAAACCGTTCGCAGCTGGCGAGGATTGTGTCCCGGAGTTCGCCGACCGGAGCAACGGATACAGATATCATATGTGCAGCAACATGCATAACGAATGGGGTTTCCCGGCTGACTCCGGGCATGAGATCGCCGACAAGCTTATTCGCAGGTTGGACAAAAAAGTCGATCTATTCCAGGATCGGGTTACCTTTTATAACACTTACGAGACTGAAGATGCGGAGTTCATGATCGTCGCGTATGGCAGCGTGGCTCGCTCAGCAAAGGACGCCGTCAAGCTCCTTCGCAAGGAGAATATCCGCGCCGGGCTTTTGCAACTACAGACGATCTGGCCTTTTCCCACCGCTGTGGTAAAACAGTTCTGTGTCGGCGCAAAAACGGTCATCGTTCCCGAAATGAACATGGGGCAACTGATCAGCGAGGTGCGCTTGGCTGCCGGATGCGAGGCTGTCGGCGTCAACCGGGCAGACGGGATGGCCATTTCGCCACAGGAAATTATCGAAAAAGTGAAAGCGGTGAAATAAATTGGCTCAGGTAAAAGATTATTTACGGCCGGGAAAACTGCCCCACATCTGGTGCCCGGGCTGTGGCGACGGCACAGTAGTCGGAGCAATGATCCGCTCCATCGACAAGTTGAAACTCGACCGTGATCTCGTGACCGTCATCACCGGCATTGGCTGTTCATCACGGGTCAATAACATAATGGACTTTCACTCTTTCCAGACCACCCATGGCCGGGCTGTTGCCTTCGCTACCGGTTACAAAGTGGCCAAGCCTGACATGAAAGTCATAGTCGTCACCGGCGACGGCGACGGAGCCGGGATCGGCGGCAACCATCTCATCCACGCCGCGCGGCGAAACATAGACCTAAAAGTGATTCTCATCAACAACCAGATTTTCGGCATGACCGGCGGGCAATTTTCGCCCCTGACACCCAACGGCGCTATAGCTTCCACCGCTCAGTACGAGAATACCGAATACCCCTTCGATGTTTGCAAACTCATGGAAGCGGCCGGCGCTACCTATGTAGCCAGAGGGACAGTCTATCACCTAGCCCTGACCGAAAAGCTGATAACACGGTCGCTTGAGCACAAAGGCTTCAGCTATGTGGAAATTATCACCCAGTGCCCGACAGGCTACGGGAAACGCAACAAAATGGCCGACCCCTATCAACTGCTGATGTGGCAAAAGGAAAACTCGGTTCCTGTCGAACAAGCTGGAAAGTACAGCGCCGAAGAGCTCAAGGACAAATTCATCATCGGCGAGCTTTTGGTCCGTAACGACCGGACCGAATTTGTCGAAGCCAACGCACGATTGATCGACAAATCACGGGCAAAAGCAAAGGGCGGTAGCGGAAAATGAGAAAAGAGATAGTCTTAAGCGGCTACGGCGGTCAAGGACTTTTGATGGCCGGTGTCCTGCTCGGCGAAGCAATCGCTCTCTATGAGAGCATGAATGTCACCCAGAACCAGTCTTACGGCGTTCAGGCACGAGGCGGCACGAGCAGATCGGAAGTCGTCATAAGCGATGAGGAAATTAACTACGCCGAGATTGAAGAACCAGACATCTTGCTGGCGATGTCGCAAAGCGCCTTGAACGAATACGGTCCGAAAGTCAAGGATAACGCACTGGTAATCGTCGATTCCAGCTTTGTCGAAGATATGTCTCCGGTCAAGAATACCCGCAATATCCACAGAATCCCCATAACCGAAATATCGCGCGACAGAACGGGCAAGGCTATGCTCGCTAATGTCGTGGCTCTGGGAGCATTATCGACCCTGAGCAGAGTTGTCAGTAAAGACAGCCTCGAAAAAGAGATAGCAAAACGGGCCCCCACAGGCACGGAAGAGATTAATTTGCGGGCGTTGGCGGGGGGGATCACCGAAGCGGAAAAGCTGCTGAAGTGATTGGGCAGTGGACCCCCTCGTCACCTGACAGGGCGGGCGAACGGGAATGAACCAATCCACCGATACGGCGAGGAGAGCCACCGCCGAAAAAGCGGGAAGCTATCGTTGGGTGATTCTCGCTCTAAACACAGGGGTTCAGGCAGCTCACGCCTGTATTACGACCGCTGTCGGCACTCTGGCCCCCTTTCTGATAGCCGATCTTGGCCTTACTAAAGCAATGATCGGCATGGCGGGGGGAGCAGTCAACATCGGCATGTCTTTTACAGCGGTGCTGGCCGGGAGGCTGGCCGACAAAAAGGGCGAAAAAGTAGTTCTCGTCGCCGGCAGTCTTCTGACAGGGATCGCCATCATCATTACTTCGCAGGCTGCCTCATACTCAACGCTTTTAACCCTGCTTATCCTCACCGGAGCCGGAGCCTCAACTCCCACACCAGCCGGCAGTAAAACGATCCAGAGATGGTTCCCGGAAGCGAAATTGGGGTTCGCCCTTGGTATCAGGCAAACGGGGATTCCACTGGGGGGCTTCTTTGGCGCCCTCATCCTCCCCCTCGTCGCCGCTACCTGGGGATGGCAGGCAGCTATGGTCACGGCTGGGGTGTTGACTATCGCCGGGGGTGTGGTGTATTACTTTCTCTATCGGGAATCACCCGCCGCTCAGATTGAATCGCAAAACTTCCGGCAGAAAAACACTGCCGGCGAATGGCTCTTTCTTCGCGACATCAACCTGTGGCTAGTAATTTTTATGTCTATCATTTTCATCGGCGCCCAGTTCGACATGCTAACCTATCTCGTACTCTACCTGCATGACCAGGTCGGTTTGAGTGTAACGGTTGCCAGCGCTTGTCTGGCTATAACCCAATTGGGAGGAATCGTCGCTCGGATAACCTTGGGATTTATGAGCGACACCGTTTTCAAGGGGGCACGCAAACCGGCCCTAATAATTCTTGGTGTTATCATGACTGCCACCGTGCTGTCGCTTACCTTATTCAATCCCGGTATGCCGTTTTGGGTCGTGGCAGTCGTCTCCTGGTTTTTCGGCGTATCCGCCATGGGATGGAATGGTATTTTCGTCGCCTTGGCGATGAAACTCGCCGGAAAGGAACACGGCGGGGCGGTGGTGGGATTTTGCCTGATGATTATGCAAATCGGCGTATTGGTCTTTCCGCCCCTGTTCGGACTGCTTATCGATATCACGGGATCATACCAGTCGAGCTGGATAACTTTAGCCGGTGCAGTACTCTTGGGCACTCTGCTGATAGCCAGGGTTCACGAACCGGGGCCAGAAACCGGGAGAACTTGAGGGGGGGGGACCAGACCTGTTTGGGGATTGCCACAACACAGAAAAAAGCTGGGGGAGTTGAGAAAAAGATGAACGTTAAAAAGTATGTTGCGTTCCTTACTGCGGCCGCTATGATTGCGGTTCTTATTGCCGGATGTTCGTCAGGCGGAAAAAAAGAGGCACCGAAAGCGGCCGGCGACAAGAAAACCCTCTCCATCGCCACCGGCGGTTCCGGCGGCACGTATTTCGTAATTGGCAGCGGGATGGCCAAACTGGTCGAACAATACATGCCCGGCAGTAAGCTGGTCGTCCAGTCTACAGCCGCGTCGACCGAAAACACCAGACTGGTCGGCACCAAGAAAGTCGATTTCGCCATCGGCATGCCCGACAGCGCCTATTTTGGCATGAGAGGCGAACGGGAATTCAAGGGTAAGGAAAAATACGAAAACCTGCGGGCCGTCATCGCTGGCCATACCTCCATACTGCAAGGCTTCGTCATGGAAAAATCGGACATCAAATCAATTGCCGACCTTAAAGGCAAGAAAGTAGCCCTCAGCGCGCCTAGCAGCCCGTCCATGTATGTCGCTATGGCGGCTTTGGAAGCCTACGGGCTCAAGGAAGGGGACTACAAGCCTGTCCTGATGACCTACGCCGAAATGGCTGACGCGGTCAAAAGCGGCGCCATCGACTGCGGGTTCGTGTTCGCCGGCGCCCCCACATCATCCCTGCTGGATCTGACCACCACGTCCGGCGTCCGTGTTCTTGGTATGGAGGAAGACAAAGCCACCGAAATCCTCAAAAAGTATCCCTACTTCTCCAAAGGCATAATCAAGGCCAACACCTACAAAGGACAAACTGCCGATCTGTGGGAACTGACCGCTCCGGCTATCCTCATCACCCATACCGAGGTCAGCGACGAAGTCGTCTACAATATAACCAAGACAATCCTCGAACACACCAAAGAACTCGGCGATGTGCATCCGGCCGGGCTGGAATGGGACCTGAGCGATGCCGACAAAGGCGTGGGCATTCCTCTCCATCCCGGAGCGATAAAATACCTGAAAGAAAAAGGTATTGTCAAGTAAGCGGAAGAATGACAAAACTACACTTGTCGAATGGACTGGATCAGCGGCGAATTAGTCGCTGCTGATCCGGCTGAGTGACAACAACCGGGGGAGCACTTCCGCCATGACGAAAAGCAAAGGGCGCTGGATTCTCGCCGCCCTGATAACCGCCTTCCTGCTGGCCTTCGCCGCATGGCCGGTAAGAGTCCTCATCCTGGAAAGCGAAAAGAGCCGCCCGCTTATCCTGACCGTTGAACAGAGGGAGACAATCACCCTGCAATACGTACACTCCGTCTACCACGTCCTTCAGCGGGAAATCTACGAACCGGTTGGAAATGAACTGGTTTTGCGGTCGATGTATTTCGGCGACATGTCAGCGGCCCTCTATTACGACGCGTACGCCCTTTACCCCCTGGAGCCAGAACCTGCTGGAGGCTATACGATCAGAGAGCCGAACCTGCACTTTCCGGCCATATCATTTGCTTTGGGGCACGGCACTCAATACGAAATATATATCGGCGCCAAGCGACCGATCGACCTAGATAAAACATTCGAAGACGCCACCTTTCTTACCGTAAGACCGGATGTAATGCCTTGGGGCGAGTATTTCCTTAGGAGGTTATCGAATGGAAACCGATAAGAAACAGATCACCTGGGTCGCCGGTGTCGTCACCGTTCTTGGGGTGATCTTCTCATTATTCCACCTTTATACAGCCGGCGTGCAGGAATTGCCAGCCATGCAGCAGCGCCTAGTCCATCTGACTCTGGGCTTAATGATGGCTTTTTTAATTTTTCCCTGGTGCCAGGGTAAAGAAAATGGGAAAATGCGCATCGCGGATGTAGTGTTGGCCATTATAGGACTGATCGTCGGCGGCTACCTGATTATTAATTATGAAGCCATTACCTTCCGCCTCGGCGCGGCCACGGAACTCGACATAATTATGGGGGCAATTCTGGTTGCGCTCGTCCTTGAGGGAACCAGGAGAGTGATGGGATGGCCTTTGCCCACCATTGCCGTGCTCGCTCTGTTATATGCCTTTTTCGGCGACCGCATGCCCGATGCGCTGGCGCACAGCGGGTTTGATGCCGATAGGGTCGTCAGCCATCTTTCGCTAACCACCGAGGGAATCTTCGGCATTCCCCTGGGAGCTTCGGCGACCGTCGTCGTTATCTTCATTCTCTTCACCTCATTCCTGAACGCTACGGGAGCCGGCCAATATTTCGTCGACCTGGTCATGAGCAAGTTCGGCAAAACCCGGGGCGGTTCGGCCAAGGCCGCGGTCGTCGGCAGCGCCCTCATGGGCATGTTGACTGGCAGCGTCGTGGCTAACGTAATGGGGATTGGCACCTTCACCATCCCGCTTATGAAAGAGAACGGCTACAACGCGCGGGTGGCGGCGGCGGTCGAGGCGGTAAGCTCCACCGGCGGCCAGATTATGCCTCCCGTCATGGGCGCAGCGGCCTATATCATCGCCGAAGTGCTGCGGCTTCCCTTTGTGGATATTATCATGGCCGCGATAATTCCGGCTGTGCTCTATTACCTCGCCGAATTCATCTTCGTCGACCTGGAAGCGCAAAAAAATGGTCTCGCCGGTTTCTCCGACGAGAGGATAGCCGAATACCGGGAGCGGGCCAAAGGAAAAAGTTACCGGGTTCTGCCCATTATAGTACTGGTCGGCCTGATGGTCGTGCTGGAATGGCTGCCGACCAAGGCGGCTTTCTACTCAATCGTATTGGCCTTGTTGATCGCCATTATTCAAAAAGAAAACCGAATTAACTGGAGCAAGCTGCTCAATGTTTTAACTTCCGGGGCGCGAGGCACACTGGAAGTCATCATGGCCACCGCTTGCGCCGGCATTATCATTGGCTCTCTTTCCCTGACCGGATTGGGTATCCAAATGTCATCCATGCTCGTCAACCTGGCCGGTGGCAGTCTCATTTTGCTGCTACTGCTGACGATGGTTGTGTCGATTATCCTCGGCATGGGTCTGACAACAACCGCCTGCTATGTAATTCTGGCCGTTCTCGTGGCCCCCTCCCTCGTTAAAATGGGTGTAAACCCGTTGGCCGCCCACTTTTACGTTTTCTACTTCGGGATGTACTCCTTCATCACACCGCCTGTAGCCCTGGGGGCTTACGCGGCGGCGAGCCTGTCCGGAGCCGACCCCTTCGCGACCGGATTCACCGCATTCAAAATCGCCCTGCCGGGGTTCCTCATTCCCTTCCTGTTCATCTACTATCCGGCTCTGCTGGGTATCGGCGCTTTGCTTGATGTGGCGATAGTAGTCATAACGGCCTGTATCGGCGTATTCTTCATGTGTACCTCCACAGTGGGTTTCTTCAGAAAAGATTTGGTAACGTGGGAAAGGGCTATCATGCTTGTCGCCGGACTTATGTTGATTCATCCCAGCTATATAGCTAGCGTAATCGGCATCGTACTGGGTGTCGCCATGCTGATCCTCCGCTGCCGACCCTCCAAAGACGCGCAGGCTTGCTGAACTAATTAGGAAAGTTGGGAAACACCTTGCAACAGCAGATTATCAACATACCGGAAATCTTGCTCGCAACCGTACTGAAGCGGCGAATCCGGGCGGAGATTACGGTGAACGAACCGGGAGTCATGCACGGCATCGAGTTACTGGTGCAAAAGGCCCGCGATCTCGGCTTGGAAGCAACCGCCCATGTCAACTCCGGCGCTTCCCTTACCAGTGGACAAAAGATTGCCTCCTTGCAGGGTGATCCCGTTCGGATCATTACAGGCGAAGACCATCTGCTCAGCCCGATCTCTAAGGCCTCGGGCATTGCCACTATGGCCAGGAAAGCGGTTGAGCAGGCGGGGCGCATAAGAGTGGTCAGCGGGGGATGGAAGAAGATTCCGCAGGAAATGAAGGAAATCGCCCGCGCCGCGCTTCAATCAGGCGGGGTGGGTATGAGAATTCTGGATCAACCCTTCCTATACCTAGACAAAAACTATCTCCGCGTGTTCGGCTCAGTGAATGCGTTGCTTAAAGCGGCAGCCGCCCTGCCCGACCGGGCGGTGTCGGTACAGATCCGCGGCGAGACTGCGCCCATCGGCGACGAAGCGGTGGAAGCAGCTTTTGTTGGCGCCAAGGTTATCATGGTCGACACCGGAAAGATAGCCGATCTGCGTACTTGCTCAAAGCAGTTGAAAGACACGAACCTACGGGACCGAGTCAAGCTCGCTTTTGCCGGCGAAGTGCGAGTCGCCGATCTTCCCGCCTTGCGGCGGGAAGACATCGACATTGTGGACATCGGCAAAGCCATTCTCGACGCTCCTCTCCTGGACTTCCGCTACGATGTCATAAAGGAGTAATAGCCGTGGAACTCAATCTGTTGGAAAAAACGGAAATCCATATCCAGCCCGTAAAACTTGACGACGCCAACCTGGGCGAGATAGCCCGCGTAACGGCGGCGGTTCTCGGTTTACAGCCCGACCGGGTTCAGGTGATTGACGTCCGCGAGGATAGTATCGCCCTCGATATCCTTCAGCAGAACATCCGGGCCGAGCAAGTATTCGGCAAGGGCAGGGAATTGCTGGCGGAACTGACTAAAGTCAGCGGCTTCGGTATATTTCCCGATACTCGGATCGACTCGTCGGGGATTCTCGGCTACATCGAGCTCGACCCGGGTCGCGCCGGGGAAGTTCTTAAAAACGCAGGCAAAATGAGCCAGGAGATAAGGAGCAGAATCGCTAGGCGGGCTATCGTGTTTCCCAGCGGTGCCGAGGTTCAGAGCGGTTTAATCGAAGACACCAACACGCCTTACCTGCTGGAGGAACTGCGTCGTGAGGGCTTCAAGGCCGTCCGGGGAGAAATTCTGCCGGACGATCTGACAGTAACAACTGCTAGACTTAACAGCGCCGTGGACGAAGGCTACGGGCTGATCGTCACCACAGGGGGAGTAGGGGCCGAAGACAAGGATTTCAATGTCGAAGCACTGAGCAAAGTCGCCAGCAAAGTCTGGACACCTTACATCATCAGGTTTACCAGAGGGCAGGGCCGGCATATCAAGGATGGCGTACGCATAGGAGTCGGTCAGATCGGGCTGACGACTATCGTCAATTTGCCCGGTCCCCATGAGGAAGTGCAGACAGCCTTTCCCATCATGCGCTCATTCATCCGCGGCGAAATCGACGCTGAAAACCTGGCGGACCAATTGGCCCAAGTGCTGAAAAATCGCTGGCAAGAGAAGTTCGACATGATGCACAATAGGCATGCGGGAGGACACTAGAGTGCGCGGCAATAGCAAGACACGCATAATCGTCGGCATGTCAGGGGCGACGGGGCAAATTTACGGCATCCGGTTGCTGGAAGTGCTAAAGGGTTTCAAAAAAATCGAAACACACTTGATATTATCCGACTGGGCCCGCAAAACAATCGAACTGGAAACCGATTACAAAGCAACCGATGTCGAAAATCTTGCCGACTGCCGTTATAGTATCAATGATCTCGGTGCCGCTATCTCCAGCGGTTCCTTTCCCTGTCACGGCATGGTCGTCTTACCGTGCAGCATCAAGACGCTGTCTGCCATAGCGCACTCATATGACACTAACCTTCTCATTAGGGCGGCCGATGTTACCTTGAAAGAAAAGCGGCCGCTGATCCTGGCGGTCAGGGAAACCCCCCTCCACCTCGGCCATCTCAGAAGCATGACCGCTGCCGCAGAATGCGGGGCGACGATATTCCCTCCCGTGCCCGCTTTTTATAACCGGCCCCGCACGGTTGACGACCTTGTTATTCATACTGTCGGCAGAATACTCGACACCCTTGGCCTCAAAAACAGCCTCAGTCGGCGCTGGGGGGAATGACATGAGAAGCGACGGGATTGTAAATACTTGTCTCAAGGAGCCCATTACCGAGGAGGTAGCCGACGGTCGCTATTCCTTGCACGCTGTCCTGGTAACAACTGCGGACGGGATAAGCATTTACCTGGGCGGTGGCGAATCGCCCCACATCGGCACGGTAGTCATAAGTCAACCCAGACCAAGCCTTAGGGGGGACGGCCAGATCAGCTGTACAACGTCCGTCTTCAATCTTATCGCCCACAAAGATGATAGTCTGGCGATTCCGCTTGCCGAAGAACTGTGCAAAAAACATAAACAGGTAGTAGTTGTCACGGCCGGAGTCCATATCGACAACGCCGAAGAAAATGACATCGCCCGTCTAGGCCGCAATTCGGCCGCTCTAGCTGCCAAACTTATGGCGAGAATGGTAAATAAGGTCTAGTCGTATCAGGACAGCTACTAAGGGGAAAAAGCATACAGACCAAACGTCACCCTTGTGGTCAAAACCGGGGCCGATACGTCGGCGACGCAGACGGGGCCTCGCTGGCTAAACTGCCCCAGGACCTTCAGGCGGCATAGGCCGGGCTCAGGCTTTAGCGAACTGGGAGGAGCGGTTAGAGAATGCCTATTATCGTGAGCCTTGTCACTGAAGATAAATTTGCGGCATCACGGGTAACGCGCCCGGAAGGGTGGAATATCCGATTTTTGGACTCGGCTAGCGAGGATGAAATTATCGCTGCCTGTCACAAAGCCGACTTCTTGTTGGCGGCGGGAACGGCTGCTAAGATCAGCGCCAAGATTGTGGACAATATTCCGGATATCAAACTGATCCAAACGATCGGGGTGGGGGTCGACCATATCGACATTCCGGCCTCAATCCGCATGGGAATCCCTGTGGCTAACGTTCCGGGGCAAAATGCTTCTTCGGTTGCCGAATACACCATTGGGACAATAATTGCGCTCCAGCGCCGGATTATAGAAGCCGGCCACGAAATACAGGCCGGCAACTACTCGCCTTTCAGAAACAGTATGATGGCGAACGGGCTAAATGAAATTCGCGGCAGCAAAGTAGGCCTAATCGGATTCGGCGCGATCGGGCGTGAAGTGGCAAGAATCGCCGTCGCAATGGGGGCGACGGTCAGCTATTATGCCAGCCGTCGGCACCCGCCGGACATAGAGGCCCAATACCAGGTTCAATATAAGGTTTTGAACGAGTTGTTGGCCACGAGTGACATAATCAGTCTTCATTTGCCGGAAACCGCGGAAACGCGGGGTCTGATCGGCTTCCGCCAGTTTATGATGATGCCGGATGGCAGCATTTTCGTCAACACCGCCCGGGGGGGAATAGTGGATCAGGAAGGATTGGCGAAAGCTCTGGAGGCTGGCCATCTCGCCGGTGCCGCGATAGATACGTTTTCACCTGAGCCGCCTGCCCCCGATCATCCCCTTCTTCACCTTTCGCCGGCGTCACGGAGGCGAGTGATCCTTACTCCGCACATCGCCGGAGCGACGGCCAATTCATTCAAGCGCATGATCGAGGCGGCGTTGGCAAATATCGGGCGTTTGCATCGGGGGGAAAGACCCGAAAACGTCGTAAACGGTATTTTCGTAAAGCGGTAATTGGTTTATATTCAAAGAACGCAAGAAAAAATGGATGGTTTCACGTTCACATACATTCGTAGCGAATTGACATGGAGGTAGAAAATGGCTATAGTAATTACCCCCAAAGAGGCCGCGGCGATGGTCAAGGACGGCATGACCGTCATGATCGGCGGTTTTCTGGCGGTAGGCACCCCGGAATCTCTGGTGGACGCGCTTGTCGCCCAGGGGACGAA